>CAMZKV010000051.1 GCA_947311445.1 uncultured Chlorobiota bacterium
TGTTTTGCTGACAATTCTGGAATTATTAATTTAACTGCCAATGGGGGAGAATTTCCTTATAAATTTTCTATAAACAATGGGGCAACATACCAAACAGGAGCATTCTTTTCAGGATTACCCGCAGGCACATACCATACTTACGTTAAAGACGCCTATAATTGCATCCAGCAGGGACCTGTTGTAACTTTAACAGAACCGGACACACTTAGTATAGACTCTGTTCATTATGAAGATGTTAGTGGTTGTTTTGGAAACAACAATGGAACTATAACAGTATATGCTTCTGGTGGAACTCCAAGTTATTTAGGTTATTCATTCTCTAATAATCTTGGAACAAATTGGTATAATAATAATGGATTTTTCACAAACCTTTCTCCAGGAGATTATTTCATAAAAATTCAAGACTCCTTGTTTTGTGATGCTATTTTCTATGATTCAAATTTGAACATTGATACAATTACAATTACGGAACCCACACAAATAGTGATTGATAGTATTAATAAAACAGACATCCTATGTTATCAAGATGATAATGGGACAATTAATGTATTTGCCTCAGGAGGAACAGGAGTTATTGAATATTCAATTGATAATGGTACAAGCTACCCAAATACAACAGGAATTTTTGGACCTTTAGTTGCAGCAACTTATCCTGTTAAAGTTAGAGATGCGAATAACTGCAAAACATCTTCAATAAATACCTTTATATACGAACCGGATTCTCTTTACATAGACACAGTTCTTATTGAACATGAAGTTTGCCATAATGCAAATGATGCAGTAATTACTATAATTTCAAATGGAGGAACAAGACCTTACCAATTTTCTATTGATGGAATAAACTATTTAAATGAAAGAATAATTGAAAATTTAGCACCTGGATTTTACACTCCAACGATTAGAGACACAAACTTATGCGAAGCATCTTATCATATCATTGAAATTGATTCTGCATATAATCCCTCTTTATTCACTACTGACATTACAGAGGGATGTAGTCCATTAGCAGTTCAATTTAATAGGCTTAATGATGGAACAACATACCTTTGGGAATTTGGAGATGGCGAAACTTCATCACAAAATGAGCCTTTGCATATATTCAATAATACTTCCGGTATTTCTACCGACTATACAATAACAGCGTATTCAGTTTCTTCAGAAAACTGTAGAGATACAGCAGAAATGAGCATAACAGTATTTCCTCAACCTCTATTATTCTTTACATTAAATCCTTCGGTTACTTACTATCCTGAAACTACAATACAAATTAACGATATTAGTCTTGGATACTCTAATTACAACTGGGATTTTGGAGATGGTCAAACTTCATCTGATGTCAATCCAATTTCACATACATATGGAACTTGCGGGGATTATACGGTAAGTTTAACTGCAGAAAATAACTATTCTTGTACAGATACAATTTATAGGAATGTTCTTATTAGAACTGATTTACCTGTTGCAAACTTTGAAATTGACACTTCGCAACATTGTACTCCTTATTCTTTTAATTTTAACAACTTATCATATTCCTACGATACTTTTGAGTGGATATTAGAAGATGGAAGTATTTTACATGATAATGAATTTAGCAGATATTATAATACTCCGGGTATTTATGAAATAAAATTAAAAACTTTTGGATATTGTAATACTCTTGATTCAATGACAAAAACAATTGAAGTTTTTCAAAGTCCGGTAGTTGATTTTACATATAGCCCAGACACTGTTCTATTACCTAGCCAACCAATCCATTGCTATAACAACAGCTCAGAAGACTCAGAATTTTTCTTTTGGGAATTTGGTGATGGAGGAACATCTTCAATTGAAAATCCTCAACATTTTTATAACGAAGAAGGTAGCTTTCCGATAAAACTTACGGTTATTTCAGTTAATAAATGTGTTGATTCTTTAACTTTATTAACAGATGTTATTGTACTTCCGGGTGGAGAAATTATATTTCCGAACGCCTTTACTCCAAATGGAGATGGAGATAACGACACTTTTAAACCTGCAATTTATAAATCGGTTGAAAGTTTTGAATTAGAAATATTTAATCGTTGGGGAGAGTTAATTTTTAAAACAACAGATATTGAAGAAGGTTGGACAGGTTTATTTGATGGAGAAATGAGTATTCAAGATGTATATATCTGGCGTGCTACCGGTAAATATTTAAATAAAACACCATTTGAAATGGCGGGCAGTGTAACTTTAATTAGATAAAATTATCCTTTTTTTATAAACCATTTCCTCTTGTTGAAGTTCCGGTTACATTAATTATTTCATTCGAATCTTCAATGGTATAATTCCAAGTTATTCTTGAATAATCATTTGAAATTTCTCCCGAACCTTTAAATGTTTGTTGGTCAATTGTTTGCTCAGTAATAACAATTGATAAGTCCTTATTCACTTTAGCTTTTACTCTTTTACTAGTTCCAATTCTATTAAAATTTGAAATAAATATTTGCTTTTCATCTGAATTATCATTGGAAATTACTATTGAATATTCAACAGGAAAATCATCTTCTACCATACTACAATTCCATGTTCTGGAAATTTCAGCAATGATTTCTTTTTCGGTTGCAGGTGGGACAATTTCATTTATACATGATATTAGCATAACAGAAATTAAGATTATTAACATTTTAAATTTTAGGTTTTTCATAATTTTAGGTTTTTATACTAAATTCAAAATTTATGCCGTTTTAAAAATTTACTAAAAATCAACAGTTTTTAAAATCTCTATATCGTAAACAATGGTTGAACGTGATGGAATTTTATCCATATCACCAATTAATCCATGTGCTAAATGCGGAGGTAAAATAAAATGAGCCTTTTCCCCCACCCTCATCATTAACAAAGCTTTTTCCAAACCAAACTCTTTTCCTGACATACCAATTTTTACTTGTGCAATTCCATCTTTATCAGAGCTGTAGCAAACTGTTCCATCAAGCAACTCAATTTTGAAATTGTATTTAACAATATCTCCTGCAACAATTTTTTTAGCTGATGTTTTTTTGTAAATCTCATACCATAAGCCACTTTCATCAAAATTCATATCCCAGCCAATTCTTGAAATATAACTTTCAATCAACTCTTTGTCTCTTTCAAGTAAAAACTTATTAGCTTTTATCAGAGTATCTTTAATCATTTTAGGATTATATTTAATAGGCTGTTCTGTTGTTTTTTCAGAATTACAAGCCTGAAACAAAAACAAAACAACTACAAGATACAATTTAACATTTCTATTTTGAAAAAAAATCTTCCACATTTCCTTTAATTAAATCAATTACTTTATCAATAGGTTCATAAATTCTCCCTCCGGCAGCATTCCTGTGTCCACCACCATTAAAATATTTCCTTGCAAGTACATTTACATCAACTTTGCCTTTTGAACGTAAAGATAATTTAACAAAATTATCTTTTTCAACAGCAATTATCGAAACATCAATTTCAGCAACCGACAAAGGCATATTCACAATTCCTTCATTATCGCCATTTTTATAATTAAATTTTTTCATTTCTTCTTTTGTTAGAACAATTAATGCAAAATTATATCTTTCAATTATTTGCATTTTTTCATACAAAAGATATCCTACAAGTTTTAAACGGTCTGTTGAAAAATTATTATATACTTTGTCATAAATATATTCTTTATCAATTTCGTATGCAAGGAGTTCTCCAACAATTTTAAAAGTTTCTTGTCTTGATGAATTTACAGAAAAATTCAAAGTATCTGTCATAATTCCTGTAAAAATACATATTGCTGCATCTTTATTAAAATTTTCCGATAAACTTGTTGCTTGAATAAATTCATATACTAGCTCAGATGCAGAGCTAACCGCCGTGTCTGAAAAAATATATTGTGCATCAGATTGTGGATTTGGATGATGATCAATCATTATTTTAATTGCTTTTGCATCTTCCAAATTCTTTTTAACTTGTTCTGTTCTTCCTGAATTGTTAAAATCTACACAAAAAATAATTTCAGCATCTTCTAAAAGTTTTGAAGCTAATTCTTTATCTTCACTAAATATAATTACTTCCTCTTGTTTGGGCATCCACAATAAAAAATCTGAAAGTTTTGAAGGCATTATAACCTTTACATCATGTTTTGTTTTCTGAAAAACATGAAATAAACTTAGTGCACTTCCGGTAGCATCACCATCCGGATTATTATGACCAATAATTACAATTTTTTTTGAGTCGGACAATAAATTATTTATTTCTGACACTATTTGACGAGAAAATATTTTCACTTAGTTATGATTATTTAATAAAAATGCCAAATATAAAGCAAATATTAACTCAGAATAAAATAATTGCAATAAATATTCTATTTTTGCAAAAATTTTAAACTAAAAAATAATAAAATGGGAAACATAACATTAACAATGGTAAAACCAACTGCATATAAAAAAGGATATGCAGCAAATATTTTGGCAAAAATTACAGATGCAGGTTTTAGAATTCAGGCAATGAAAACTTTACGTTTAAGTAAAGCTCAGGCTGAAAAATTTTACGAAGTTCATATAGAAAGACCTTTTTATGGAGAATTAACAGAATTTATGAGTTCAGGACCTATTGTTGCTGCTGTTCTAGAAAAAAACAATGCTGTTGAAGATTACAGAAAACTAATTGGTGCAACAAACCCAAAAGATGCAGAAGAAGGTACAATAAGGAAATTATACGCCTCTAATATTCAAGAAAATGCAGTACACGGTTCGGATAGTGATGAAAATGCTGAAATTGAAGCATCTTTTTTCTTTGCAAAAAATGAAAGGTTTAATAATGAAGGAGGCTTAGTTTAATTATTTTAGTTCTACTAAAAATATAGTACATAATCGTTTTATTAAATATTTATTATTTGATATTTTTAACTAATATTTTAATATTTAAACATTAAAATAATGATAAATTCAACTTTTTAATAGACATATTTATTATTCAAATTAGATTTATATCTATTTTTTTTGTAAAATTGTATTTGTTTTCATTTCATAAAAATTATGAGCTTTAAAAACTTTATAGAAACAGCAGTTAGTAAAAAATACCTTATTCAATACAGCATATCAATTATTTTTGTAATTTTAGTTTTATCTATTACTTTTCTTTGGTTAAGAATTTCAACAAATCATGGAGAAGCATTTTCTGTTCCTGACTTTTCAGGACTAACTGTTGCCCAAACAGAGAAACAAGCTGATAATTATAATTTAAGAATTGAAATTATTGATTCAGTATATAATGGACCAGGGAAAAGAGGTACAGTAATTGATCAAAACCCCCCACCGGATTTTAAAGTTAAAGAAAACAGAAAAATTTTTATTACAATAAAATCAGTCTTGCCAAAAATTATTTTAATGCCTAATTTTATTCATTCCACACTAGTTCAATCTAAAGCAGATATAGAAACATATGGTTTAAGGATTGGAAAAATTTCATATATTCCATCATTATACGACAATGTTGTTTTAGAGCAAAAATACAAAAATGTAAAAATAAAACCTGGAGAAAAAATACCTCAAGGTGCTGAAATTGAATTAGTTTTAGGAAAATCTCAAAACTTAGGACGAACAATAACTCCTGATTTATCCGGACTTACATTAGAAGAAGCAGAATTAGAATCTGCAGATTATATGCTAAATATTGGAACAGTATTATACGACAAAACTGTTATTTCATACAAAGACACTTTATATTCTAAAGTAACTCAACAAACGCCTAAACCAAACATATCTTTTAAACCGGGAGATGAAATTGATATTGTTCTAAGTGTTGTTCCTGATACAATATCTAAGTAATTTGTAATATTATTATTTTAATTTCGTTTCAAGTTTAAGCACAAAAACAAACAGAATACATTTTTAAATGAAACACCTATGAAAACTAAGGTTTTACACATAAATGCAAGATTAACAAACACCATGTTAATTACTTGCATATTGTCTAAGCTGTTAGTAAATGCTGAACAAATTAATTTTACAAAAAACAAGTAACTTGTTCAATATTAACTAATTAAACAATATTCAAACACATGAAAAAGTTATTAATAACTACTATTTTTTCTATTCTAATATTCTCAAATATTGTTGAAGCACAAGAATACACAACAAATTTATCTCAAAATGGAGAAATAAAAGAATATCAAAAAAACAACAATTTTATTTCTAAAAACAAAAATAATAAGGCTGTTTTAGAATTACCTTTTTGGGATGATTTTTCCGATAGCCACATATACCCAAAAAGTGAGCTTTGGGCGAATAATCTTGTTTACATTAATTCTACATTAGCACCTAAACCTCCTTCAATTGGTGTTGCAACATTTGATGCTTTAAACGATAAGGGTGAAATTTATTCTCATGCAGATTATTTAACTTCTTTTATTGCAGACTCTTTAACTTCTAATGCAATAAACTTAAACTACCCCGGAAATAATTCAATATATTTAAGTTTTTACTATAGACCGGGAGGAATAGGAAACAATCCTGAACCGGAAGACTCTCTTATGCTAGAATTTTATGCTGCAGATGAAAACTCTTGGACAAAAGTTTGGAGTATTGCCGGAAGTGAAGATAAAGAATTTGAATTTGTTATCCTGCCCATAGATGAAGAAAAATATTTAAAATCAGGTTTTAAATTTAGATTTACAAATTATGCTAGTTTTGGCTCATCTACATATCCTGATTTAGCAACAAATTGCGATTTTTGGCATTTAGATTATATCTATTTAAACAAAGACAGAAATATAAACGACAATGTTTTTCACGATGTTGCATTTACAAAACCACTACATTCAATTGTATCTGGTTTTGAATCCGTACCTTGGTCGCACTATAAAAACTCCAGTTCACATACAATAAAAGATGTTGTTCAAAGCGAAATAAAAAACAATGACAACATAAATAGAATTATTGACAGCTTAAATTTGTCCTTAACTGACTTAACAGGAAGCTCAGGAACACAATATTTCTATGATGGAACACATTTTCCAAGAGCAGGTGAGTTTAATTCTATTAATATTTCTGATTTTGGTTTTAATTTTCCTGAAAACACAAATGATACTTGCGATTTTCTGCTTAAAGCTAAAATTGTTACTAACTCATTGGATTCTTCTCAAAATAACATTATAAAATACACCCAAAAATTTAAAGATTATTATGCCTATGATGATGGTAGTGCAGAAGCAGGATACGGGATATATGGAAGTGGAACTAAATATGGATCAGTAGCTTGCAAATTCACTCCTCTTGCAAAAGACTCGATTATAGGTGTAGAAATTTATTTTACACAAGCCTTTAACAATGGGGCACAAGATTATTTTTGGCTAAATGTTTGGAACGAAGGTAATGACAACAAACCTGACACTTCTATCATATCAATTGAAGGACAACTTCCTCAATATACAAACTTTTTAGACAAGTTTTATTATTATGAATTTCCAGAAGCCGTTGAACTAGACAAACCATTCTATATTGGATGGACACAAACAACGGATAAAAAACTAAATATTGGTTTTGACTATAATATTGACACAAAGGATAAAAGATTTTTTAATTTTAGAGGCAGCTGGGTACAGTCTAAAATTGAAGGATCAATGATGATTAGACCTGTTTTTAAAAATACAGCAGTGCCAATTGAAACAGTAAAAATATTTACCAAAGAAAATCCTGTTATAATCAAACCAAATCCTGCAAATATTTCAATAGAAGTTCTATTTGACAGAAAATTTGAAACAAATTATTCAGTAAAAATATTTGATCTGAAAGGCACATTAATTTATTCGGACAATAATTTCAATGAAGATAATATTAACATTAGTAAGTTTAAGAGAGGAATGTATTTTATTCGAATAACTGATAATAAATCTGAGATATACAATTCAAGGTTCTTAGTAAAATAATTCAAATAAAACACACACAACAAAGATTATAACAACCAAGGAAATAACTAAAATAATGCACCTTTAATAAATGCAAATTAACTTTTAATATTATACTTTTATACTTTTAACTCTTTTTGACAGATGAAACGAGCAGTATTCCCAGGTTCTTTTGACCCTTTCACTATTGGACATGAATCAATAGTACATAGAGCATTGGATTTATTTGATGAAATAATAATTGCAATAGGTTATAATTCAGAAAAAAAAGGATTCTTTTCTGTTGAAAGCAGAATTAAAATTATAGAAAAAATATTTAAAAACGAAAGCAAAATAAAAGTTGAAAAATATAACAAATTAACTGTTGACTATTGCAAAGAAAAAGATATTAAATTCATTATCAGAGGTTTAAGAACTGCTTCTGATTTTGAATATGAAAGAGCAATTGCTCAAATGAACAACTTAATGAAAAATAATATTGAAACAATATTCTTACTTACCAAACCTGAGCATACACCAATAAGCTCAACAATAATAAGAGAAATTATGAAATATGGAGGTGATGTTTGCAAATTTGTACCTAAATGTATTGACCTTAAAAAATATCTGTAATAAGTGAACTTCTACAAAAAAATACCTAATGAAATACTGCTAGAACTTGCCGTTAAAACATTTGAAGGAAAAATATATCTTATTGATAATAAAAACAATATTAACTTTGCTTTCAATTCATTAAAAAAAGAAACAATATTAGGCTTTGATACAGAAACAAAACCGGCTTTTAAGAAGGGTGTTTATAACAAAGTCTCATTACTTCAACTATCTACAAAAAACGAAGCATTTCTTTTTAGACTAAATAAAATTGGATTACCAAAACAAATAGCCCAAATTTTAGCAGACAATTCTATAATTAAAACCGGTGTTGCAATAAAAGACGATTTAAAAGAACTTAAAAAGCTCAGAAATTTTATTCCCGGCGGTTTTATAGAACTTCAAAAATACACAGATGATTTTGGAATAGAAGACAACAGTCTAAAAAAAATAACAGGAAGTGTTCTTGGTTTTAGAATATCAAAAGGAGCAAGGCTTACAAATTGGGAAAATAAAACTCTCACTGATATACAACTAAAATATGCAGCAACTGATGCTTGGGTAGCTTATGAAATCTATAAAAAATTATCTAAAGCTTTGTAATTTACACAAAAAGAATTATCTTTGCAGTACTATAATAAATTAACATTTATTAACAACTTAATATTTATTACCTAAAATTAAACTAAAATGAAAAAGATTTTAATAGTTCTATCAGCAGTTATTATTGTTGCTGTCTCATTTCAATCTTGTAAAAAAGACAAAAATGAAATAGACGGAAAAGCAAAAATTGACAATGCAGACAAAGATTTAAGCTCTATGTTTAATTCTCTTGAAAATGGAGATGCAGCAACAACACTTCTTAAATTTTTCAGTTTTTCAAAGAAAAAAATTGCAAAAGAAGGTGGAGATGAAGCATGGATTGACACGATGTTCACAAGATTAGAAGATGTTATTGACTTTAATCAACTTGAAAACGAACTTGAAAATGAAAACAGATTTTATTTCAATAACTATCTTGGAATTTATACATGGAATCATTCTTCACAAACTTGGGTTAAAACCACATCTGACCATATTGAATTAGCCTTCCCTTCGGAAGAAGAATATACTACAAATGATATACTAGTCACTTTTAGTAGCTATACTGACCAAGAGATAACAATTGACTCTTTACATATGTGGGCTCCAACCTCATTACATGCAAAAATTGAGAAAAACGGAGTAAAACTAGTAGGAGTTGATGTAAACGAAATTATTTTTGACGTAGATCTTTTTTACTTATACAAAAAAATTGATATTTCTGTTTATGTAAATCCTTTAACTGCAAATTACTTTTTTGAAAACAGAACACCAACTAACTTTTATTCTTCTTACGACATTTCTGATGCATCAAACATAGTTGGGATAAATGCAAATTTGAATACTTTACATGAACTAACAGAAGAGTTTGATGAGCAAGATTTGAAAGATGTTTCAGGAAAAATTTTCATTAACAGCTTAGAATTTAGATATTTTGTAAATATTGAACATATTGCAGACTATCCAAATGAGCCCACAGATGAACAAATTAATAACGATATAAATGTTGATGTTTATATTGATAATGAAAAAATTGGTTACTTATTTGTTGAAAATGAAGATGTTTATATTGTTTATAATGACGGTTCAAGAGAAACATTTGAAGAAGCATTCTCAGGTTTAATTGACGAAATTGAACAATTTGGAAATGATTTTGGCAAAAAACACACAAAGAAAATAAAAAAACAAAAACGAAAATTAATAAAATTCTTAATTTTCAAAACCGGAGGTTTTAAAAATCTTAAACGTGTTGCTTTGTACGAACACAAAAAGTTTTCTAAAAAATAAACCTTTTTAATTAAAAAAATTATCCTCCTTTTCTTATAATTTGAAAAGGAGGATTTTTATTTAAGCAAGTTTTTCTATCTTGCGGAAAAAAATTAAAACTAAATATTATTATGCAAATAAATATATCAAACATTAAAAGTTTCACATCAGAAACAGAGATAAAAGAATTTAAACAAAAAGCTATTAAAACCAATAAACTTTTGCACACAAAAGAGGGCAAAGGAAATGATTTTCTTGGCTGGGTAAATCTCCCAAATACAATAACAGACATTGAACTAGCTGATATTGAGAATACTGCAAAAGAATTACAATCAAAAATAGACATTATGGTTGTGATAGGAATAGGAGGTTCTTATCTTGGAGCAAAAGCTGTTATTGAAGCTCTTTCTGATAATTTTTCAATGTTAAAGAATGAAAAAAATAAACCAAAATTACTTTTTGCCGGACAAAATTTAAGTGAAGACTATTTATACGAACTTAGAGATCTTCTAAAAGAAAATTCTTATGCCTTAACAATAATTTCAAAATCCGGAACTACAACTGAACCTGCTGTTGCATTTAGAATTTTAAGAAATGATTTAGAAGAAAAATACGGAAAAGAGGACGCAAAAAACAGAATTATTGCAATTACAGATAAAGAAAAAGGAGCATTAAAACAACTCGCAAATGAAAACGGATACAAAACATATATTATACCCGATGATGTTGGAGGAAGATTTTCAGTTCTTACTCCTGTTGGATTATTTCCAATAGCAATAGCCGGTTACGACATAAAAAAACTTGTAGAAGGTGCAAAAAACATGGCAAAAGAAACAAGCAATCCAAACAATATCGCTGAAACTTATGCTGCATCTCGTAATATTCTTTATAATAAAAATTACACAAACGAAATACTTGTAAATTATAACCCAAAGTTAACTTTTTTTGCAGAATGGTGGAAACAACTCTACGGCGAAAGCGAAGGAAAAGAAGGAAAAGGTATTTTTCCGGCAAGTGTAAGTTTTACAACTGATTTACACTCAATGGGACAATATATTCAAGACGGAAAACGAAACATTTTTGAAACCGTTATTTCTGTTGAAAAAACAAAATACAAAATTGTTTTAGAAAAAAACAATGCAAATCTTGACAATTTAAATTACCTAGCCGGAAAAAGAATAGAAGAAATAAATAAAAGTGCTGAACTAGGCACAACAATGGCTCATAAAGATGGCAAAGTTCCAATAATTAACATTTCAATTCCTGAAATTAATGAATATTATCTTGGAGAATTAATTTATTTCTTTGAGAAAGCATGTGGCATAAGCGGCTATATTCTTGATGTTAATCCTTTTGACCAGCCTGGTGTTGAAGCATATAAAAAAAATATGTTTCAAATTTTAAAAAAACCAGGGTATTAACTTACAATTGGCAGATTTGCTAAATCTTAAAGATTTAGCAAATCTCTCAAATTATCAATATCAGCCTCTATTGCATCAGGAATTGAAATAGCCGATTGAACAGATTTTAAATCTTTTAAACCACTTCCTGTAAGAAGAACAACATTATTTGAAGCACTATCTATTTTATTGTCATTCATATAATTAAGAATTCCTGCAAAAGAAGTTGCTGCTGCCGGCTCTGCAAATAAACCTATTTCTTTTGAGAGTAAAACAGACGCATTTATAATTTCATTATCTGAAACCGAAATGAACTCGCCACCATATTTTTTTATAAACTGTTTTGCCATATAGAAATTACGCGGAATATCAACAGAAATTGAATCTGCAATCGTATTGCTCTCTTTAAGTTCAAATGTTTCCGAGTTAATATTTCTAGATAAATTATCACTCCCTTCTGATTGAACAGCAACAATAACAGGCATCTTTTTAATTATTCTTAGTTTCAATAAATCTTCAAAACCCTTATATACACCGGAAATTATTACTCCATCACCTACCGGAACAAAAATTCTGTCGGGCAGTGTTTTATTTAATTGTTCAAAAATTTCAAAAGAAACTGTTTTTTTCCCTTCAATTGTAAAAGGATTATAAGCAGTATTTCTATTGTACCAACCAAATTTTTCGGTTGCTTTCACACTTAAATCAAAAGCATCATCATAAGTTCCTATTACAGGAATTATTTTTGCACCGTACATAATTATTTGGGTAAGTTTGGCAAGAGGAGCTTTTGCAGGAACTATAATTACTGCTTTCTGATTCTGTGAAGCACAAATTCCTGCAAGCGAAGAACCAGCATTTCCGGTTGATGCTGCAACTATTGTTTCAATTCCATTTTCTTTTGCATAGGCAGAAACAATGTAAGATGCTCTGTCTTTAAATGAAAATGTAGGATTTTGAGAATCATCTTTAAAAAAAACATTAAAATTTAATTCTTTTCCTCTAAGTTTATTTTGCTTATAAAACGGCGTTTCTCCAACCCGAAGTTTTGGCAGAGATTTATCATCTTTCAAAGGTAATAAATCAATATAATTACTTTCTTTTAATCTTTTAAAAAGAGTTTCAGAATCACCAAAACTTGAAAGATTATCATAATCATAAATAACTTTTAAAACACCTTTTGGAGGTTTATCTGTTGTATTTGATGCCTCACATACAGGGCATAAATATTTTACATCATCTTTTTTATATTCTTTTCCACAATCTGTACATTTGTATATGAATTTGTCCTGAATCATTATTTTTTATATTAAAATTTATTAATTGTTTTTCTACAAACCTCTCTCCCACTCCTCTCGCAAATTTGCAAAACCCGGATTTTTTAAAACATTCTTAATTTTTGAAAGCAGATGTTCTTTATCTTTTCCTAAAACTCCTTTTAAAACAAGATAATTTGAAGCATGGTCGCTTCTAAAAACAGTCTCTTTTAGATTTGTTTTAGATAAAAATCTTTCCATTTCACTTATTAACTCTAATTTATTTAACATAGTAAAATATTCGCTATATCTTTTCTTAAAATGTTGCTCTCCGTAGGGCATACTTAAAACTAAAGTTGAAAGATATTCAGGTTGAATTTCATTTATAAGTTTAGCAGAATTGTACGCGTGTTGTTTGCTTAATTCTTTCCCTCCCAAACCATTTAAGATCATAACGGAAAGTTTTATTCCTGCTTCTTTTGCTTTGAGCAAACCTTTAATTGTTGATGTATAAGTTTCTCCTTTATTAATGTTTTTTAAAAGCTCATCATCACCCGATTCAATTCCTACATAAGCCAAATCCAATCCGTTTTCTTTTAATTCTTTTAGTTCACTTATTGTTTTTTTAATAAAATCTGAAGGTTTTGCATAAATTGATATCCTTCTTACTTTCGGCAAATTATTATTTATTTCTTTCAAAATTTGAAGAAGTTTACTAGATGACAAAACCATTGCATCTCCATCTGCCAAAAAAACTTTATTAATTTTAATCCCTAATTCAGAAACACTTTTTATTTCAGTTTTAATTTTGGTAAACGGTTTAAGTTTAAATAATTTTGATGAGTACATTTCGCAAAAAGAACATTTATTCCATGAGCAACCGGAAGTTACTTGTAAAATTAAAGATTGTGCCTCAGAAGGAGGTCTAAACATGGGTTGTTCATATTGAAAAGGTAAAAAAAACATAGAACTAGGAGATATTTTTTGGATTAAATCGTGAAGTTTCTGATAAGTTTTTCATTTGTTTAAATGCAACAAACAACATTAATATCAAAAATGGAATAAAAAAAACAAGCAAGGTCGGATGTTGAGACATTAAAATAAAATCGTAAAAACCGTGCATCAAAATAGGTAATATTAAAGCGATAGAAAGCCATAAATATTTATTATTTTTAAACTTTGCCAATGCAAAAAAGAAACCCATTGTTATTCCAAAGAATGTATGTGCTGGGATTGCTGTAAATGCACGAATAAAACCTGTTCTTGCACCACTACCTAACACATACATTATATTTTCAATTGCAGCAAAACCTAGTGAAATAAATGCAGCATACAGAATACCATCAAACTTTTCATTGAAGTTTTTATTTTTCCAAATAATAATTACAAAAACTAAATACTTAAAAAACTCCTCTGTTGAAGCAGCAACAATAAATGCATCATAAGCTGCAATATATAATTTATTGTTAACATAATTATATTTAGCTGTCCAATAATTTCCTAAATAAGTTTCAATTAAATAGATAGGAATTACTGTTAATGCACCAAATATAAGAACTTTGGTTAATAATTCTCGGGGCTCTTTTTCATATTTATCTCTTTTGTTTAAATAAATAAGAATTAGAACTATAGGTGCAATTGAAATCCCTAATAATATCATTTTTTAATAATAGTTTATATGAAAATTGTTGAAAATATTAAAGAAATGAAATCTCTATATTATATCTTTGAAAATAAAAAAAATGGTTAAACTTTACTCAAAAAAACAGTCAGTCTTTTTCTTAATCCAACAACAGGTTCCGTCATAAACATATCAAAAAATATTTGCTTTTTGTCTTTGTCAAGTATAAATACTTTTTGTTTTGAATTTATTGGCAGTGATTCATTTTCATAATTAAAAATATCTCCAAGATAAACGTCTTTATATTCAATTTCTGTATTTGGAAAAATTGAAGTAATTTCTTTCCCTTTTATATCGCTTTCATCAGCACTAAGAAGTTTTGCAATTTTTGAATTTATAAAAACAATTTTATTATCTTCATTAACACTAATTATAAAATCTTCTGCGGTATTCAATAGTTTTTCAAAAAACATATTATCAGTTTCAATATCTGCATAAATATCTTTCATTTCTTCTCTTGTTTGCTCTACTCTTTTTGTCAGTCTTTCTTTTACTGTACTAATTTCTTTTGTTTGTTTTTCAAGTTTATCTTCTAACTCTACAATTTTTTGTAGTGCAAAATAATCTTGTGAATAATCAAATGCAGAGACAATATATGCTTGCAATATTCCAGAGCTATCAGTTTGCGGTACTATACTAGCATGCAGCCATTTCCTTTCATCATTTGCAGATTTTAGACTAAACTCTCCTTCAAATATTTGTTCTGAAACAATAATATTTTCGAGTATTGCAAGAAATGAGTTTGCATCTTCTTCATAAACAAATTCAGATATATTTTTATTTATAAGTTCATCTTCTTTGAAATTTAAAAATTTAAGCAAATTATTATTAGCACTTATAATGTTAAGTTCAGGGGAAATATCAAATCTTAATAAAGTAGAATTTAATACATCTAATTTATTTTTAATAATATTTTCATTAACTTTTAAATCTGTAGAATCTATCCCAAGAAAAAGTATTTTCTTAGTTTTACCTTTGTCATCTTTTAAACCAATATAAGAGGATTTTATCCAAATATCTTTCCCTGTCTTAGAAGTATGTATTAATAATCCTTCAAAATGTTTATTATTAATAATATCATGTTTAATAGAATCAAACCAATAATCTTTTTCTTGGTGAATAAATTTTGAAATATGAACATCCTGAATTTCAGAATTTGATTTATACTCAAAAACATCTATAAATTTTTTGTTGGCAAATAAGAGATTACCTTCAATAGAAAACTCTGCACGAATTAAAGATTTATTTGTTGCATCTTGATATGCTCTAAATTCAACACTCTGAATGTCAGCATTTTCTTGCAATCTTTCCATCTCAGAAATAGTCTTTCTTAATTCTTCTTCTTGTTTCGCCTTTGCAATTGACTGAATATTAGACTCTTCAAGTAATCGTTCTGTTTCTTTGTTTATCTTAAGTGTAGAAATTGTTGTTGCAATACTCTCTGATACTTGTTCGATAAATTTAATTTCAAAATCTTCAAAAATTTTAAAAGAGGCTAACTCAATAGCTCCATGTACAACTCCTTCCTCAGTTAAAATTGGTGAAATTAAGATATTTCTTGGCACATCAAATCCCAAACCAGATTCTATTTCAGTATAAGTTTTGGATACTTTTTTAATTACAGTAGATTTTTTTTCAATTATACATGCACCTATTAAGCCTTCTCCCCAAAGAATTTTTTTATCAGCCATACGTTGCCTTCCATATGCAAAATTTGCAATTTCAATTATATTTCTATCATTTTCTTCATCTTCTATAATATAAAATCCAGCTTGTTGAATATTAAGGTATGAAACCATCTCACTAATTACTTTTTTTGCTAGATCTTCAATACTTTCACTATATTCTCGAAGTACGGCTCCAAATAAGGCTAAACCCTCAATAGTCAAGTGTCTTTGAATTTCTTCTTTTTGCCTTACTTCATAGTCTAATTTATTTTTTTCAATTTCATCTCTCAAGTTTTTTAATGATAAACCTATCTTATCATTATCAGAAAAATCATCTTTAACAATATCGTATTCTCCTCTCCTTATAATCTCAATAAATTTATATATACTATCAAAACGTAATTTAAGTTCATTTTTTTCAATATAATTCTTCTTTATTATTTTGTGATAAGGTATTGCAAAATAATAACCGACAACCGCCAAAATTAAAACAGGCAAAACATATAGCAACATATTAATTGGAGCTTCTTTGTTTACTTCAATAATTGAACTTATAAAAGAAGAAGAATGTTCGTTTCTTACAGAAATAAACATAATGATAATACTTATTACAATACCGGAAAACATTCCAACAATTGTATATTTAAGTTTTATGTTTCTAAACTTATTTACCACCTTAAACTATTTTAATTTAGTTTGCTAATTTACAAAAAAAAGATTAATTATAAATATCTTAATAATTTTGAACTTCAAAAAACAAATAAAAAACAAAAAAAGAGATATTCATTTTGAATATCTCTTTTTATAAAAAACTATTTAGTTTTAGTTTCTATTCAGAAACTACCTCAAAGTCTAGTTCAACTTTCACATCTCTGTGAAGCCTAACCACTGCTTGATATTTTCCAATTTCTTTTACCTCTTTTTGAACAATAGAAATCATTTTTCTATCAATATCAAAACCTTTCTTATTTATAGAATCAGCTAATTGAATATTAGTAACAGAACCAAAAATTTTACCTTTTGAACTTGTTTTTGCTCCAACAGTAATTTCCTTATTTTGAAGTTTTTCAGCAATTGCCTGAGCATCTTGAATTAATTTTTCTTCTTTATGTGCTCTTTGTTTTAAGTTCTCAGCTAGTACCTTTTTAGCTGATTTTGTTGCAACAACAGCTTTCCCTCTGGGTAATAAAAAATTATTTGCATATCCATTTTTCACTTTTACAACATCATCTTTATAACCGAGTGTACTTATATCTTCTTTTAATATTATTTCCATATCTTAACAATTTTAAATTGTAATAAATCTATTTCATTAAATCCGTAACATAAGGTAAAATTGCAAGATGTCTTGCTCTTTTTACTGCTTTTGAAACTTTTCGTTGGTACTTCAATGATGTCCCTGTTAATCTTCTAGGTAAAATCTTACCTTGCTCGTTTAAAAATTGTCTTAAGAAATTTGCATCTTTATAATCTACATATTGAATCTTATGTTTTAAAAATCTACAATATTTACTTTTTTGAGTGTCAACTGCTACGGGTGTTAAGTATCTTATATTTTTATCTGCCATTTTTTAGTCCTCCTTTTTATTTGATTCTTTTTTTAATTTTTTCTTCTTATCAGAATATGCAACAGCATGTTTATCCATTTTATAAGTTAAAAATCTAATAAATTTCTCATCTCTTCGGAACTCAACTTCTAATTTGTTAATGAGAGCACCTTCTGATTTAAACTCAATCAAATTATAAAAACCTGTTGATTTATGTTTAATAGGATAAGCTAATTTCTTTAATCCCCAATCTTCTTCAGATGTGATTTCTGCACCACCATCTGTGAGGATTTTTTTTACTTTTTGTACCGCTTCCTTTACCTGAGCATCAGATAAAACGGGAGTTACAATGAAAACGGTTTCGTACTGATTTATCATTTGTTTTTAAATTTTAAATAATTATAATAAATTTAGCCTGCAAAAGTAGTTTTTCTTTTTAAAGATACAAAAGAATTGCTGAAAATTTCAAAGATTTTCTTTATTTTCTAAAAAAAACTTAATAAGTAGTAAATAAAATTTTACAGATTAATAAAAATTCATAATTTCGTTGAATTAATCTAAATTAACTGAAATCAATTCTGAAAAAATCATGAAAAAAATTATAGCTTCATTTATTCTATTCTCGTTTTTAATTCTAGCATTTTCTTTAACTGCTCAACAAAACCCTATTGACAGCTTAGAAAATGCCCTTAAAAATGAAAATATTGACTCCTCAAAAGTTAAATTATACAATGAATTATCGGCATTGTATAGAGGACGTGATAATGATAAAGCTTTTCAATATGCAGATAGTGCAATAAAACTTGGAGAAATCTCAGATTACAAAATTGGTATTGCAGAAGCATATAAAACTGCCGGAATACTTCATTTTATGAGTGGTGAATTTGATAAAGCATATGAAACTACAAATAAAAGTAAAGAGATATATAGAACTATCAACAATCAAAATGGAGTTGCAGCTTGCCTTGTTAATACAGGTATTTTCAATAAAAACCTTGGAAAAATAAAAAAATCAATTGAAAATTATAAAAACGCCTTAAATATTTACAAAGAAATTGAAGATAAAGAGGGCATTGCTAAAACGAATTTTAATCTTGGAAATATTTTTAATCAACAAGGCAATTATAAAAATGCCTTAGATAATTATTTTGAAAGTTTAAAAGTTTTTGAAGAGGTTGACAACAAGTTTATGGTAGCAAAATTGTATTCAAATATCGGAATTGTTTATTCTGACCAAAACGATAATGAAAAAGCAATTGATAACTTTAACAAAGCTCTGATAATTTATGCTAAATTGGAAGACAAAAAAGGAGTTGCCGAAGCAAATAATAATATTGGAAATAGTTATGCAGAAAATAAAGAATATAGTTTAGCAGGGGATTACTATTTAAAATCTTTAAAACTTTTTAAAGAGATAGAATTTTCTCCAATGATTGCTAGATTATATTACAACCTAGGAGATATAAAAAATAAAACAAAGCAATTTAAAAAAGCTAAAGAATACTTTGATAAAAGTTTAGAAATTTATAAAAAGATGAACTCTCCTCTTGGAATTGCTCTATGTTATAATGGATTAGGAGAATATTACTACAATAAAAAAGATTTTAAAAAAGCCTCTGAACTTTTAGAGAAAGCAAAAGAAATTTCGAAAAAATCTGACATTACAATTTCTATTGAGGCAGTTGAATGGCTGAGTAAAACTTATGCTAAGAAAGGAAATTTTAAAGATGCATATAACAATCATGTACTTTTCAAAATGTATAATGACAGCATATTTAATGAAAATAATGAAAAAGAACTTACTGCAATGAGTATGCAATATGAATATGCAAAGCAAGAAGAAATTCGAAAAGCCAAAGAAAAGATAGAAGAAGAAAATAAAAGAAAAATACAAGCAGAAAAAGATAAAACAAACAGGATTACAATAATAGGTCTTGCAATAATTGGAATAGCAGCTCTTATAATAGCAATAATTTCAATATTCAGTTATAGAAGAAAGCAAAAAGCTAATAAATTGTTAGCAGCTCAAAAACAAGAAATTGAATCTAAAAATACAGAATTAGAGCAAAGTAATGAGGAAATTCTTGCACAAAGAGATGAAATTGAAGACAAAAATGTATTAATTACAGAGCAAAGAGATATAGCATTAAAACAAAAAGAAGAAATTACTTCAAGTATTCATTATGCTCAGAGAATTCAAAATGCAATTTTACCAGACAGAAAGATGTTTGTTAACTACATTTCAGATTATTTTATTTTCTTTAAACCAAAAGATATAGTAAGTGGTGATTTTTATTGGATGACAAGAATTGATACAAAACTTATAGTTGCAGCTGCTGATTGTACGGGGCATGGAGTCCCAGGAGCATTTATGAGCATGCTTGGGGTTACATTCCTTAATGAAATTGTAAATAGGGATAAAATTATTGCTCCAAATGAAATTTTAAACAATTTAAGAACAAAAGTTATCGATTCTTTAAATCAAAAAGGTGGAGAAACAAAAGACGGGATGGATATTGCAATATCCGTAATTGATACAGAAAAACAAGAAATTCAATTTTCAGGAGCTTACAATCCTCTTTATATTATACCAAAAGATAAGAAAGAAGTTAAAATAATTAAAGCTGACAGAATGCCAATTGGAATATATATTAAAATGGACAAAAAATTTACGAATAATACTATAAAATATAATAAAGGAGATTCAATTTATTTATTCTCGGACGGGTATATTGACCAATTTGGAGGAAAAGATGAAAGAAAACTTAAATCTGGTAAATTTCAAGAATTACTTTTAAAAATTCAAGAGAAAAATATGGCAGAGCAAAAAGATATTCTAGGAGAATTTCTAAATCAATGGAAAGGAGATTTAGATCAATTAGATGATATTATTATTATTGGTATGAAATTGTAACTCATACAAAAAATGAAAATGATTAAAAAAAATCAGTTTAGAGATAAGCTGATTTTTTTATATTATAAATATTTCAGATCAATACTGTCCAAAATAAATTTTAAGCAATAAAAACAATAGAATTTTATTTATTAAATCGTATAAAATCAGTAAAAAATAAAGATAAAAAGACATATATTTCCATAAATCAATGTCTTTTTTTATATTCGCATTTTTTTGGAACAAAATTTAACCATTTTTTGAATTTAATAATTGACATAGGAAATTCTTTTACAAAAGTAGCTTTGTTTAAGGGTAAAGATATTTCACACTTGTCTTCATATAAAACTAATGTTTTAAAAAATCTAATAAAAGACATAAAATCATTAAAAAAAGAAAATTCAAAAATAAACAAAGCTATAATTTCAGTTACCGGATTAGAACATTTTGAATTAGAAAGATTTTTATCGGCAAATTTTGAATTATTTACAAAACTAAATCATAAAACAAAAATTCCAATTAATAATTTATATAAAAGTCCGGAAACTCTTGGAAAAGACAGATTGTCGGCAGTTGTTGCGGCAAACAATATTTTTCCGAACAATAACGTTTTAGTTTTTGATTCTGGAACAGCATTAACAATTGACTTTATAAATAAAGAAAGAAAATATTTTGGAGGAAGTATTTCGCCGGGAATAATGATGCGATTTAAAGCATTAAATTATTTTACTGATAAATTGCCGGAAATAAAAATTGATAGTAATTTCTACGATATTTTTGGAAAAACAACAGAAGATGCTATAAAGTCAGGTGTTCAGAATGGAATTCTTAATGAAGTTGAAGGATATATAAACAAATTTTCAGAAGAATATTCCAACTTAAAAATAATTTTTACGGGAGGAGACACATTTTTCTTTGAAAAACGATTAAAAAAAAGAATATTTGCAGACCCAAATTTAGTTTTAAGGGGTTTAAACATAATACTTGAATATAATGCGAAATAAATTTTTAATATTTACACTTGCAGTTTTAATTTTTTCTTCTGGGCTTTCTGCTCAAATAAATACAAGTTCACCATATTCTCGTTTCGGGATAGGCGAAATTGCAAACCAAAATCTTGGAAGGTCTAATGGTATGGGCGGAATTTCAACAGGTTTAAGACTCCCGTTTGAAATAAATACCGTAAATCCGGCATCTTATTCAGCAATTCCTTCAAAAGTTTTTCTTTTTCAAGTAGGTATAAACGCACAGAGAACTGATTATTCTACCTCTAATATTGAAGCTAAAAATTATGATTTTAACCTTGCATCAATAAACGCTGCATTTAGAGTAAATAAATACTGGAATATGAGTTTTGGTTTAAGTCCTGTAAGCAATGTTGGTTATAAAATTGAATCTTTTGATACAATTTCAAATGGAGATTATTCTGTGCCATTTAAAACTGTTTATATTGGGGAAGGTGGAATTTCAAAAATATATATTGGTAACTCGTTGTCGTATAAAGGTTTAGCTATTGGATTTAATGCAGGGTATTATTTTGGTACTCTAAGCAGAAGAACAGAATCATTACTTTCAGACGGATCTTATCAGTCTTATTTAAAAGATGTGGAAGATGTTAAAATAAAAGATTTTAGATTTAGATTAGGAATGCAATATTCTGATTCAATTTTCAAAAAAATTACCTACACAGTTGGAGGCTTTTTTGAAAATAAAGGAGATTTAAACGCTGATAACATAAAATTTACAAGCAGATCATTTTCGTTAACAGGAGATAATACTTTAACAGATACAATAATATCAGATACAATAAAATCAGGAACAATTGGAATGCCAATGTCTTATGGTTTTGGATTTACAATTGTAACAAAACAATTCCTTTTTGGTGCAGATATGAAGGTAAGTAATTGGAAAGATATTTTAATATTTAATGAAAAGAAAAATTATTTAACAAATAGTTCTAGGTATTCTGTAGGTCTTGAATATACTAATGATTATACTTCAAAAAATTTCTTTAAAACTATAAATTTCAGAATGGGAGGATATTATGGAAACACAAATTTATTTCTGAATAATACACAAATTAAAGATATGGGAGTAAATTTTGGAATAGGAATTCCTACAAAAATTGGAACTAAAATAAATATTGCCTTTGGAGTAGGTCAAAGAGGAACAACAAATAATAATTTAATTGGTGAAAGATACTATACAATAAAACTTAATCTAAATTTAACAGACCGTTGGTTTATTAGAAGAAAATTCTTTTAAATATATCTTCAAAAAAAGTAATTAAATTTAAAGAAAAATCTTGATTATTTTATAAACAATTATTTATTTTTTAAAAATATGGCATAATTAATGAATTAATACAATAAATTATTAAATATAAAATACAAAGAAAAATGAAAAAGTACATCCTTCTAACATTTACTCTACTGTTTGTATATAGCATAAATGCACAAACAGCAAGAGATTTATTTAAACAAAAGTTTCCTGAATTACAAGGAGCCTTAAAACCTGTTGAAACAAATAAAGTTACTAAAAGCAATATTGGATTATTCAGAGCACAATATAAAAAGCTAATAACTGCAAAAGAAGAAGTTGAAACATTCAAATTTGGAGGATTTGATGATGAATTTGCTAAAATATTTAGCTCAAAAGAATTAAAATCTATACAAAAAGCAGGAGAATTAGATGCTCTTGAAAATCTTTTGGTTGAAGAAAAACTAAAAATAAAAACATTTTTAAGCGATAAACATAAATGGGGAGTTGACAGCATTGATTGTATTCAAAAATACTCTAACTTTAAAATGTTAATGAAGCAAAAAGATTATTCCGGAGCAGGAGCAATTCTTCGAGAATTAATAACTTATTATCCAAAATCTTTTAAAGGGATATACTCTAATGGAGATAAGTTAATGAAAATAATGGTTAAAAATACTCATAATGATGCAGCAAAAACAGGAAAAGCCGCAAAAGCTGCAAACGATGCAGGAAATACAGATGAAGCATTGAAACTTGTTGATATACAAAAACAAAAATTAGCGGAAAAAGAATTGTGGATTGACACTCTATTGTATATAACCGATAAAAGAATTGAACATTTTGGTGGAGAAAAGAATTACGGAAGGTGTTATTTGCTAGGAAAAAAAGGTGGCTATATCTATAAATATAGAAAAGACACAGCACTTCTTGAAGCCTATAATTTATTGAAAGAATCAGTAGAATGTGATAAAGAAAATGCTTTTTTCTTAGTGCAAAAAGATTATTTTGATGCAAGTGTTGATTTAGTAAGAAGTAATAAAATAGGAGTTGATCAATTAGTAAATGATTATAATACATCAACAGAATATTTAAAGAAAAGTACAGAAAAGTATTCAGCTTTTGTTGAGAAAGAGAGAGCAAAATCATCACCAAAAGAAAAGAAAATTAAAAATTGGGAGAAAATAATAGCAAATAATACAAAAGTTTCAGACTATATTACAAATAAATTTGCATCCTTAGAGTATTCAAAATGCGAATATTTAATACCTGCTTTCAAAGAAAAATATGATGAAAACAAAAGCGATAGCGAATGGGTAGAAAAAATATTAGGTATTTTAAGTTCAAAAAATTGCACAAAAGACCCTTTCTTTTTTCAAGCAGCAGAAGAACTTTATATTAGTAAAAAAACACCAGCTATTGCTGTAATGTTAGGAACAGAAGCTCTTAAAAAAGAAGATTATGACAAAGCTGCAAACTACTTTAAAGACGCATATGAAAAAGAAGAAGATGTTAATAAAAAAGGTACATACTATTATTTAGCTGCTTTTACCGCATCTTTACAACATAAAAAAAGTGAGGCAAGAAAATTAGCTTTAAAAGCCGCAAGTTTAAAAGATGGTTATGGTAAACCTTATATTTTAATTGCAAAAATGTACGCAGGAAGCTCTGGTAACTGTGGAACATCAAAAATAGGGAAAAGAGCTGTTTATTGGGCTGCAGTTGATAAATTGTATAAAGCAAAAAGTGTTTCCAAAGATCAATCTACAATTAATGAGGCAAATAAACTAATTGGAAAATACAGCAAAAGATTTCCAAATAAAGAAGAATTATTTATGGAAGGTCTATACAAAGGCAACCCATACAAAATTGGATGTTGGATTGGAGAAACAACAACTATAAAATAATATTTATAAAACATATACGAAAAGTCCTGATAATATATCAGGACTTTTTTGTTAAATCTACACAATAATGAAAATTAAAACATCAGAGTTTGTAATAAGTAATACTGATTTAAAAAAATGTCCAAAACCAAACATGCCTGAATATGCATTTATTGGAAGATCAAATGTTGGAAAGTCCTCTTTAATAAATATGATAACAGGAAGAACAAAACTTGCAAAAATATCAGGAAAGCCGGGAAAAACACAGCTTATAAACCATTTTATTATAAATAATAGTTGGTATCTTGTAGATTTACCCGGCTATGGTTATGCAAAATCTTCAAAAAAAAACAGAGCAAATTGGGCTGGTTTTATAAAAGAATATATAACTACAAGGATTAGTTTAATGAATCTTTTTGTTTTGATAGATTCTAGACACGAACCTCAAAAAAATGATATTGAATTTATGGAACAGCTCGGAAACAATGGAATTCCATTTGTTATTGTATTTACTAAGGCAGATAAGATATCAAACAAAAGACTAAATGATAATATTTCAATTTATAAAAAAAGAATGGAAGAAACTTGGGAAACAATGCCTCAATATTTTATAAGTTCTGCTGTTAACAAAAGAGGACAAGAAGAAATACTAAATTTTATTAAAGAAACAAATAAATTGTTTTAGTTTTATAAACAAAAATAAACTATACAATTCTTATGATAGTACTCTCTAAACTAACATACCAAACATATCGTTTTCTTTTTGATATAAAATATTTTGCAAAGCAAATAAAGGATGCAGGATATGAAGAAGATGATATTGACTTAGTTATTAAAAATGCAAATTCATTGTATAAATCTTTTTTAAAAGTAAAAAATGAAGATAATGAAAAAAAAAGCAAAAAAATAATTGAAAAAGCACATTTAAAAGCACAAGAAATTTTAGAGCAACTAAAATATTTAAAATGCAAAGAAGATAAATTTATAAGTGAAAAAGTTGATCTCATAGTAGAATCTTTCTCAATAAAAGAAAAAACAGAGGTTTTGCTTTCTAAAACTAATTTAGTTTAAAAGGGAACTTCAAAATGTAAATAAAAACCACCTTCCTTTTTATGATTTATAGAATATTCCAGTCTTAAAAGGGTATCGTAATATGTCAAAAAGTTTAAGCCTGCACCATAACTGTATAATAATTTGTTTGCAAAAGCATTGTTTTGAGTGTATATTATGTTTGAATTTTGAACATATCCTATGTCAGAAAAAATACTTGTATAAATTGTAAAATGAATTTTGTTAAAACGTTTTAGAGGCAATTTTCGTAGATAAAATATCTTTTTGGGAAGCAACTCAAAATTTAATGTATTTTTTGAAAGACAAAAATTGGTTCCATTAATTAAGTAATATTCGTAGCCCCTTAAATTTGAAGAATATCCAATTGCGGTATTTAAGAAAAATGTTCTATCATTTTTGTTTTTATATCTAAAAGAAATATAATTTCCAAAATTAAACCTTTTAGAAAGCTTTGAATATTTTGAAACTTCTGTTTTAATATAAAATGAGTTTATTTTTGAATCAGGAAATAAGTTAAAGCCGAATTTTGCAACAGTTATTTTAAAAAAATGCCCTTTTGTAGGAAAAACTCTTGAATTTCGTTTATCTTGTTTGAAAATATATTTTAGAAAAAAATAATCTATTTTCTTATTATTTGATGAAAAATATTCAGGATTAAAAACCGACAAAGTATCAGCAATTCTCCTGTTTTCAAAACCGAAGTATGCAGAATGTGTATTGAAATACTTTTTTCTGAAAGTATATTTAAAACTTAAATTATACAATTTAAGAGCGTATTCATTCTCTAATTTAATTTGCAAAAGTTTATCATCCTTAATCTTTACCCCTGTTTCTTTTCTTTGCAAATATTTGAGATAAATTCCTGCTGAATGTTTTCTTTTTTTATCAAAAAAAATATTTTCATATTTTAAAATTAATTCTTCGTCATAGCCTAATATTGTATAAAAACTTAACTTTTCGTTTCTTCCTCTAAAATTATATTTTATTAAACCCAAACCTATGTCTGTTCTAGATAAGTCTTTGTTTTTTAACCAATTGCTAAAATTTCTATCGGCATAATAAATTGCTGCCTGAGGCCAAAAATACCATCTTTCTTCAACTTTAATAATTATGTTAATTGTTTTATACTTGCTTTTTCTAATTTCAAAATTAACAAAGTTAAACAAGGGAGTATTAAGCAGGTTTTTTTTGCTTAAAGTAATTTTACTTATTAAATCATATTCATAAATACTATCTCCTTCTGCAAAAGTTAGTTCTCTAAGAATTATTTTTTCTTTTGTTTTATAATTACCTGTAATTTTAACAGAATTTATTAAAAACCGTTCCGAATTGCCGTTTTGGGAGTGCAACAATTGAAACAAAAACAGCATTAAAAAAAATAAAAATGCAGATTTTAGATTGTAGGTATTTTCTTGAATTTTCAATATGAAAAAATGTTATTTGAAAATTTTATTATTTCCAATTCCAATTTTATTGAAAAAATATGAAAGTGAAACTCCCATAACTCCCATGCCGTATTTTGCACTTCTTTGCAAGTTTATGGAAGATGCTTCTTCAAAATATTTTGTAGGACAAGTAACCTCAGCAATCTCAAATCCCTTATAGAAAATTTGAGCAAGCATTTGGTTGTCAAAAATAAAATCGTCTGAATTAATATTGTAATTTATGCTCTCTAAAACTTCTTTTGAAAAAGCTCTATATCCAGTATGATATTCTGAAAGTTTTTGGTTCATTAAAATATTTTGGAAAAGGGTAAGAAACCTGTTTGCAACATATTTGTACCATGGCATTCCACCCTTTAATGCACCTTTTCCCAGTATTCTTGAACCTATTGCTACAGGATATACGTCATTAGCAATTAAATAAGTTAAAGAATGTATTAGTGTTGGAGTGTACTGATAATCAGGATGTAACATCACAACAATATCTCCTCCTAGTTCTAATGCTTTATTATAACACGATTTTTGATTTCCTCCGTATCCTTTATTTACATCGTGTTTTATTATATGTTTTATTCCAATTTTTTTAGCTTCGGCAATAGTTTCATCACTACTTAAATCGTCTGTTAAAATAACATCATCAACAATATCAAATGGTATTTCAGTGTATGTTTTTTCTAAGGTTTTTGCTGCATTGTATGCCGGCAAAACAACTATTATTTTTTTATTATTAATCATTTCTTTTTTTTTATCAATATGCAAATTTAAAAGAAAAATAGCATTTAGGTTTATTTTTTTATTAAAACTATTTAGTTTTGTTTTTTACTTAAAAATAATTTATGAAAAATAATATTTTACTTTTTACTCTTTTAGTCTTTTTAGTATTTTCTTGTGAAAAAACTGATTTTTATAAAATAGAAGGAGAAACTCAAGGAACTACATACCATATGATATTTGAAGGAGAACAAAAAAACTTAAAATTTAGTGTAGATTCAATTCTTCGAGACTTTGATATGTCCTTATCAACTTATGAGCCAAATTCAATAATTTCTAAAATTAATAAAGGAAATAAAGTTGAACTTGATGAGTATTTTAAACAAATGTTTTATAAAGCAAAAGAAGTAACGGAGAAATCTGATGGAGCTTTTGATATTACTGTTGGACCTTTAATAAATGCATATGGATTTGGTTATGGTAAAGCAAAATCTGTAATTGATAGTTCGCTGATTGATAGTTTGTTAAGCTATGTAGGCATGGATAAAGTTAAAATTGAACATAATTATCTTGTTAAGGATAATATGAATATAAAATTATCAGGAAATGCTATTGCACAAGGGCAAGCAGTTGATGTTATTGCAAAATATTTTGATAAAATAAATATTCAAAATTATATGATTGAAATTGGAGGGGAACTAAAAGTTAAAGGCTTAAAATACGGAACAAAATGGAGGGTAGGAATTGATAAACCTATTGAAGGGAACATTATTGCCGGGCAGGAATTGCAATCTATTTTGGCAATAACAAATTTAGCAATGGCAACTTCCGGAAACTACAGAAAGTATTATCTAAAAGATGGAAAGAAATATTCTCATTCAATAGATCCTAAAACAGGCTATCCATCTTGTCAGAACTTATTAAGTGCTACAATTATTGCCGAAGATTGTATGAGTGCTGATGCGTATGCAACTGCTTGTATGGTTTCCGGTCTTAAAAAAAGTATTGAAATGATAGAGGCTGACCCTAAATTAGATGCGTATTTTGTTTATTCTGATAAAAAAACCGGAGAAATGAAAGTGTATCTTACAAAGGCAGTTGAGGAAATGATTGTTGAGTAATTTATTAATTTATGTGAAACTATACACATAATTAAGGAGTTTTCTTTTTTATATTTTATCGGGACAAGATAGAACATTGCAAACTTTATTCCTTTTATATACCCTGCGGGTTTTAAAAACCCGCAGGGATTGTTGCTTTATTCAACACTTTTTATCGACGGCTTCGCTCGGATAGAAACCGTCGGTTTTTTATTTGTTATCTGTTTTTTATTGTTGCCACAAAAAAAGCCCCACACTCCTGCGGGACTTCAAAATCTATGAAAAAAAAACTACACAAATTATCGGGTCTCTCACTTCCGATAATTTTCTTTTTATCGACGGCTTCGCTCAAAGCGAAACAGTCGGTTATTCATTTATTATTTGTCGTTTGTTATGGGACATTAGAATGTGCCATGTTTAGTTATTTGTAATTATACCCTGCGGGTTTTAAAAACCCGCAGGGATTGTTGTTTTATTTAATACTTTTATCGATGGCTTCGCTTGGATAGAAACAGTCGGTTTTTTATTTGTTATCTGTTTTTTATTGAGTACTAGAAGTTACAAAAAAAACTGTATTTTACATATTAAAAAACAAAATTAATTGCAAAATAGGATACAAATTATAAAGAGGTTTAGTATAAATACTATTTTTAAAAATGTTTTTATAATTTTCATATTTTTAAATAGTTATAAATAAACCTTAACAAAACTACTTTGATTCTTATATTATCTCAAATCCGCAAGTCTATATATAAAACATAGATAGTCATCGTATCACTATTTTAATTAAAATGAAATGGTATTACATTCAACTCTATGTTTATTAATATATTGATAAGATGACTTGCGGAATTTAGGTAATATATAAATCTTTATGTATTTATAAAATCAATAATTTGACAAGCAACAATTCCCGCAGTTTCGGTTCTTAAACGAGCATCAGAAATACTAATCTCTATAAAGCCTTTTAGTACAGCTTGTTGTACTTCCTCTTTTGTGAAGTCGCCTTCTGGTCCGATAAGTATTAAAACATCTTTGCCTTTATTGTAAACTTTTTTAATGTGCTTTTTAGTATCCGTATTATAACAATGAGCAATATATTTTTCTCCAATAAAATCAGAATTAATAATATCTTTAAAAGTTGTTAATTCATTAAAAATGGGTTTAAAAAAAGCTTTTGATTGTTTTGTTGCTGAGATAATAATTTTTTCAAGTCTTTCATGCTTAATTATTTTTCTTTCAGAGAAATTACTTATAAAAGGAATAATTTTGTCAACACCAATTTCAGTTGCTTTTTCTAAAAAAAAATCAAAACGATTATTATTTTTTATGGGAGCAATTGCAATATAAAGCTTATATTTCTTACGATTTTCTTTTCTTATAGTTTCTAGAATTTTTACAGAACACTTTTTAGGGTTTGTATCAATAATTTCGCAAATGAATAACTTACCTTTTCCATTAATTAACTGAACTTTATCGCCAATTTTAAGTCTTAAAACTTTGATACAATGTTTTGATTCTTCTTGAGAAAGTGTGTAAGTATTTTTTATTCTGTCTGATGTGAAAAAGATGTGCATTTTTATTATTTTGTTGCAAAAATACCTTATTTTTGTTAAGCAAAAAATAGCTGAATGATAAAAATAGGATTACTTTCTGATACACACGGACATATAGATGACAAACTTATTAATTTCTTTAAAGATGTTGATGAAATTTGGCATGCAGGTGATGTTGGCGATGTTTCTGTAATTGAAGATTTAGAAAAAGAAAAGCTTGTACGTGCAGTTTTTGGAAATATTGATGGGCAAGATATTAGAATACGTTTTACTGAAAATAATCGTTTTAGAATAGAAGAAACAGATGTTTGGATAAAACATATTGGTGGTTATCCCGGAAGATATGATTTTAGTGTAAAACCCGAAATTTACCGTAATCCTCCAAAACTTTTTATAAGCGGACATTCTCATATTCTTAAAGTAATTTATGATAAAAAAATAGATTGCTTACATATTAATCCTGGTGCTTATGGAAAATCAGGAATGCACAAGGTACGTACTGCATTAAGGTTTGAAATTGAAGGTAGAGAAATAAGAAAAATGGAAATTTTGGAAATTAAAAGAAACTAATATATATTAAAATATCTATATTTGTAGATATAATATTTAAAAACGACACAAAATGAAAGTAGCATTTGCAACAAACGACAGAAAAACAATAGCTGATAGAACAGGTAGAGCAAAAGAATTTGCTGTTTATGAATTGTCTGACTCTGAGGTAATAAATATTGAATATTTTGAAAATACGCATGAACATCATGAGCATAAGCACGGATATCACGTGCATGGAAAAGGGCATGGACACTCACATAAAGACATAATTGATAAAATCTCAACAGTTGATTTTTTATATGCAAAGCATATAGGAACGCACCTCAAAGCTAATCTTGATGAAGCAAATATTAAGTTTGAATTAACAAAGGAAAAAGAAATTGACGAGCTTATTAAGGGTTTTTTAGATGATGAATATGAATAAATTTATACTATTTTATTTTGTTCATAATCATTATAATATGCAAATATAGTTTGTTTTTATATCTTATCAATAGCATGAAAAAAAAGCTAGTCATTTTATATCAACTAGCTTTTTTAAAAATATTATAGTAAAGAAATTTATTTATCAGATCTATCAACAATAATAAAAACATCTTCATTTTTCTTACTCATAAAATAGTTCTCTCTTGCAAGGCGTTCTTTAGTTTCAGGATTTGTTAATAAATTCTGATAATATTTTTGTTTTTGCTTTATATCTTCAGAATAAAAAACCTTTCTTTTTTCTAAATACTGAATTTCTTTCTTTTGCTTTGCTTTATACAAAAGATTTGTTTGGTCAATGAAAGTAATCCATATGGCAAAAGCTAAAAAAGTAATAATATATTTATACTTTTTAATGTAAAACCATATGTTTTTTATTTTTTCTTTCATAGATTTAATCTTTTTTTAATCTATTGATTTCCAAGAATTAAAGGCATTCCATCTTTTCCACTTCCAATGATAATAGTTTTTGCATTTGGAGACTCAGAAAGCTTTATGGTGGCTTCTATTCCTCTCATTTTTAAAAGGCTATTTGTAAGAGAGCTGTTTATAATTTGGTTTGCCTTTGCTTCTCCTTGTGCTGCAATTCTTTTACGCTCAGCCTCTGCTTTTTCTTTGTCTAATTTATATTTATATGCTAATGCTTCTTGCTCTTGTTTTAATTTATTTTCAATTGCAGTTTTAATTTGAGGGGGAAGATTAATTGACCGAATAAGTAGAGCGGTCATATGAATATTATTTGCAGGTAATTTTAATACTGCTTCCGTTTCTTCAATAATTGCCTTTTCAACAATAGCTCTTTTTGTTGAATAAATTTCTTCTGCAGTATATCGTCCCATAACTTGTCGTACAGTTGAACGAACTTCCGGAATAACAAGTTTGTCAATATATTTAATGCCAAATTTTTCATGAAGTTCACCTATTTCAGTATAAACGGGATAGAACCTTACTGAAACATCAACATGAATAGAAAGACCATTTTTATCTAAAACATCCATCATCTCATCAACTTTTTGCTCTTTTATATCGTATATAATCATATCATTCCAGGGAGCAATTATGTGAAATCCTGCACTATAAATATGTTCTTTGTCAAGACCACCACTAAATTTCTTAAAAATAATGCCTTTTTGTCCTGGTTGAAGAGTTACAAAAATTGCAGCACTAAACATTACTAACAAGACAACAATAATTCCTGCAATAACAAATACAGGTTTAATTTTTTTTTCCATTTTATTTATTCTTTAGTTTTTTTAATTGATATATTTTTACAAAAATACGTTATTTTATCATCTTAAAAAATTAATAAAGTAAAAAAACAAAAACTGTAATTTTTTTACTTTAAATTTAAAATTTTTTAATTCTAAAACTACCATCTAATCAAGGCAGAAGCCCAAGTGAAACCACTTCCAAAGGCAGCAAGAGCAAATAGTTGTCCTTCTTTAATTCTGCCTTCTTCCCAAAGTTCGCTTAGCAAAATAGGTAATGTAGCTGCTGTAGTATTCCCATATTTTTGTATATTGTTAAATACTTTTTCATCCGGCAATTGTAAGAATCTTTGAACCATTTGAGATATCCGAAGATTAGCTTGATGAGGAAGAAACATATCAATATCATTAATAGTAAGATTGTTTTTTGCTAATGCTTCCATTGTTACTTCCGGCATTCTTGTTATTGCATTTTTAAAAACTAATTTTCCGTCCATTTGAGGGCTTATTAAGTCGTACATTTCATGTTGTCCTTCATAAATAACCTTTCCCCCTTTGTTTGTTCCTGGCTCTCTAACACATAAAACATCTGCAAATTCTCCTTGTGAGTGCAAATGGGTAGATAAAATGCCTTTAGTATTATCTTCGGTTGCTTCCAATATAGCTGCTCCGGCACCATCGCCAAATAAAACTCCCATTCCTCTTCCTCTTGTTGTAAGGTCGAGTGCAACACTTTGAGTTTCAGAACCAATTACAAGAATTTTTTTATACATTCCTGTTTTAATAAACTGATCTGAAACAGATAAGGCATATATAAAACCGGAACATTGTGCTCTTAAATCAATAGCAGGTTTTGTTCCCATTTTTAACATTTCTTGTAATAAAACACCACTTCCAGGGAAATAATAGTCAGGACTTAATGTTGCAAAAACTATTGCATCAATATCATCTGCAGTAACTTTTGCACGTTTCATTGCTAATTTTGATGCTTTAAAAGCCATAATTGCAGTTGATCCTTTTTCTCCTGGAGTGTAAAATCTTCTTTCTTTAATTCCTGTTCTTTCCTGAATCCATTCATCTGATGTATCCATTAATTTTGATAAATCATCGTTTGTAACAATGTTTTCAGGAACAAAATGTCCTACTCCTATTATTTTTGAATTAAACATATTTATTTTTTTTTTAGAATATTAAAATCATTCGAAATTAAAACTTTTTTGAACATCAACAAAATTAAATGTTTCAAAGATTAATTTTTTAGACCCGACTTTAAAGTCGGCAAATAAATTTGTTCATTTTGTTAAATATCAATCTTGTTTTGTTGTCTGTTATATAAATTTTGTTTATCTATGCACGAAATTTAAATATAAAAACAAATTAATTATGATTAAAAAGATTTTTTTATTAGGTGCAGTAGCACTTATGTTTGTAGCTTGTGGAGATGAAAATAATACAGATGTTGATACTCCAAATGATACAACTGTTATTTCGGAAACAACAGCTCCTTTATTAAAACTAACTGATTTTGATGCAAAAGCTGGTGAATTTGTTGGGAAAGAAGTTGAAGTTAGTGGTATTGTTGATCATGTGTGTAAACATGGCGGCAAAAAATTATTGCTTGTTGAAGGTGATAATAATATGCATGTTTATAGTGATGAGCGTTTTGATGAAGCATTGTCGGGTAGCGAAATTTCAGTTGTTGGAATAGTTGAAGAAGAACGTGTTGATTCTGCATTTCTTGCTGAAAGATTAAAACACGAGGAAGAAAGTCATGGAGATAGTAACAATGAAGCAGATGTAGAACAACTTGCAAAAATGAAAAAACACATTAAACACATGATGGATTCATTAAAATCAGAAGGTGTTGAGTATTTTTCCAATTATTCTTTAAAATATGTTTCTCATACTGAGAAAAAATAATAGAATTATTTGTAATACAGTATTTTGTCGTGCCACTTTTAGCGTGGCACGATTTTTTAATATCATTAAGTGTTGTGTCTTAAAAAACAAAACAACATAATTAATTATACAAATTAACTTTATTTATTCAAACTTTTAACTTTTTTTTAACACATGAAGAAATTAAGAAAATGGAGTAGAATTCTCCATAGAGACATTGGTTTTTTTTTCGTTGGGGCAACTATTATTTATTCAATTTCCGGTATTGCATTAAACCATATGGCAGATTGGAACCCAAATTTTAATGTTGAAATTAAGAAATTTATTACCGACAAAGATTTATCAAGAAGTAATATTTCCGAAACTAAGATACTTAATTTTCTTAAGGAAATTGATGCTGATGATATTTATAAAAGCTATAATTATGTTGAAAATGGAACGATATTGCGTATTTATTTAGAAGGACGCTCTTCTGTTACAGTTAAGCATTCAACAGGTGAAGTTATGGCAGAGTTTGTAACGAAACGACCTGTTTTTTTTCAAACAAATTATTTGCATTACAATCCAAATGTGTGGTGGACTTGGTTTTCTGATATTTTTGCAGGAGCTTTAATACTTCTTTCTATCACTTCCTTATTTATGGTAAGAGGAAGAAAAGGTGCTTGGGGCAGAGGAGGAATATACGTTATTTTAGGAATTATAATACCAATTTTATTTTTAATTTTTAGCTAAAAAAGTTCTGAACTCTTTATATACTATTAAAAACTAAACTTACTTATTATGAATAAATGTCCAAATTGCGGAGCTAGTTCACCATTAAAAAGTTTTGTTTGTGATTATTGTGGTTATGTTGAGAGCAAAAGAGTAAAACAAATAAACGAAAAAAACGCTAAAGAAATAACTTTTGATGATTCTATAAATATAATTAGAGATAATCTTGATGCATTGCACGACATAAATAAACCTACCATAAAATCTGGAATTACGGGAGTGTTGAGAGTTATCGTTGCTATACATACAATAGGGATTTCTTTGATTTTTTGGAGAAAACCAAAGAAAAGATTTGATAAAAAAAGCTACAATAGTTTAAAAAGAATTATTGAAAGGAATATTAATTTCCTGAAAATATCATCAAAAGGTAGCACTGATCTTTTGAATAGAATAGATGTAGTTGAAAAAGAGCTAGAAGATACAGATATTAAGATTAAAAAAAGCCACAAAGCAAAAAAAATAACTACATTTTTAACAATTGGAGCATATATTTCTTTTATTATAATTAATAATGCTTTAAACCCTATTATTGAAAAAAATATTTATTCTTTTGAAGAAAATGCTTCGGGGGATTTAAAAGATACTTTGAGCGTAGTTCAACAAGTTTATAAATTACGATATCAACAAAAAAAATATATTAAAAATATTAAGTTAGAAGTTTATGTATTGGCAAATACTCTTCGTAAATTTAAAGAAAATGAAGACTTAGAAATATATCTTCAACTAACTGATTCACTGGGAAATCCTTCAAAATATTTTAGTTTGTCAAAACTAGATAATTTTGGTAGAAATAGAGTAAAAAGAGATTTAAAAAGAGGAAAGAAACAAAAAACTAAGCTACTTTTTAAAATTTATGAGAAAAAAGAATTAAAAACAATGCCATCTGAAATAACTAATTTTAGAATTATAACTGAAATTGTAGAAAAGACCGATAAATAATATTTTAAGAAACTTTGTTTTATGCTTGTTAATTTTTCTGATTTTTTTTAAGACAAAGGATATCATGAGATAAGAATACTACATTTTTAAAGAATGAAAATATTAGAAGATGTATAAAATTTTTAAGGAAAATGATAAAATTGGATTAATTTCTCCTGCAAGTTTTATTACTAAGGAAAAATTAAAAAATACTATTATAAATATTGAAAATTTCGGTTTAAAAGTTATCTATTTTAAAAGTATTCTTGATAAGAAAGCATATTTTGCAGGAACAGATAAAGAGCGAGCTAATGAATTGCATAAAATGTATGCAGACAGCTCTGTAAAAGCAATACTTTGTGTTAGAGGAGGATATGGAACTTCAAGGATTCTTGATTTATTGGATTACAGTTTAATAAAAGAAAATCCAAAACCATTAATAGGTTACAGCGATATTTCTGCTTTGCTTATTGCAATATATAAAAAGACAGGGCAAATAGGTTTTCATGGTGTAGTAGGAGCTTCAATTTTTAATAAATTTACTTCTGATAATTTTAAAGAAATGTTCTTAAATAAAAATGAAGTTGTTAATAGTAACATTTCTAAAAACTCTAATAATGAGCATTATACAATCTTTCCAGGAAAAGCAAAGGGAAAATTAATAGGAGGAAATTTATCAATTTTAATATCTTTACTTGCTACACCTTATGATGTTTCTTGGGATAATAAAATAGTTTTTATTGAAGAAACTAATGAAGCACCCTATAAAATTGACAGAATGCTAACTCAACTAATTTTAGCCGGAAAATTTAAAAAAGTTAAAGGGATTATCTTTGGAACTTTTAATAAGTGCGAAGGAAAAGATTTTAGAATTAAGAATGAAGATTCTTTTAGCTTAAAAGAAGTTGTTTTTGAAAGAATAAAACCTTTAAACATACCTGCTGCCTATGGTTTTCCTTTCGGACATATTGAAAACCAAATTATTTTGCCCATTGGTGCAAATGCATATTTTGATGCTTGTAATTTTCAAATTTCTATTATTAAAGATTTTTTTGATAAAAGAAGAAATAAATAATATACTTTTGCAAAGAAATAATAAAATGGTTTTTAAAATATGAAACTAATACTAAACCACAATTTACCACAAGAAAAAGCAATCTCGTGTGCTGAAAAAATATTCTCAGAATTGTCTGTAAAATTTAAAGATGAATTTTCTGACCTTAAACAAGAAACTGATGGCAATAAAATTTTATTTTCTTTTAAAATTAAAGGAATGAATATTTCCGGAAAAATGACAGTTGAAGAAAATGAAGTAATACTTGAAAGTAAATTGCCATTTGCTGCAAGAATTTTTAAAGGCATAATTGAAGAAAAAATAAAAGAAAATGCTCACAAAATGCTTGAAGAATGTAGAAATAAATTATAAAAACCATAAATTAAAGTTACTTCCATGAACAACAAAATTATAATCCTTTTAATTGCAGTACTTATGAGTTTTACATCTGACAAACCTGCATACAAATTATTTACTAAAAATGGTAAAGAAATAAAATACTCAAAAATGATGAAAGTTTTGAAAGAAGCAGATATTGTTTTTATTGGAGAGCTACATAACAACCCAATAAGCCATTGGGCTGAATTTGAAATAACAAAAGATTTATCAACTAATAATCCCGAAGGCATAACTTTGGGAGCTGAAATGTTTGAGTCTGATAATCAGTTAATTATAGATGAGTATTTGGGAGGACTTATTTCAGAGAAAAAATTTGAAGCAGAAGTAAGAAAATGGCCTAATTATGATACAGACTACAAACCTTTAATGAGCTTTGCAAAAGAAAATAAATTTAAGTTTATTGCAACCAATATACCTAGAAGATATGCAAGTGTTGTTTTTAAAAAAGGATTTGACGGTTTAAACTCTTTAAGTTCAGAAGCAAAATCATATATTGCACCTTTACCAATTGCCTACGACGAAACTGTAAAATGTTATGCAGATATGATTGAAATGGGAAAAAAAATGGGACATGGTAATCCTAAATTCCCACAAGCACAAGCAATTAAAGATGCAACAATGTCATATTTTATTCTTAAAAATTTTGAGAAAGGAAAAATATTTATTCATTACAATGGTTCTTATCATTCCGATAATTATGAAGGAATAGTTTGGCATTTGAAGAAAGCAAGACCAGACTTAAATATTGTAACAATAACAACAATAGAACAAGAAAATATTGACAAACTGAATGATGAAGATAAAGCTAAAGCTGATTTTATTTTTGTTGTTCCTGAAAGTATGACTAAGACTTATTAATCCAAATTTTTTGGATTTTTTTACTTCAAAGTTCAACATTTATTATTCGATATTTTAAATAAAAACCTAAGTTGATTAATCCCTCTTTTCTTCAAGAAATGGGTTGTACATCATAATAGCATGATTTTCTACGATAAGTTTTTCTTTTATTATTCCATTATTATTTTCTATTTGAATAATCTCATTGTGCCGAGAATATCCTCCCCAAAACTGTTGTTTTATTAGATGGTTTCTTTCTTCAATTTTATATGTTTTGTAAATCTTCTTATTTGAAAGTAGTTCTCCTATTAAATAAGTTTTATCCAACCAAAGATTTATTTGAAAAGTAAAATCAGTCTCATTTTTCACTTGTAAGTCAATATAATTATAAGATAAAGTTGCACCAGCTCCAAAGGGAACTTTGCGGTTTTCATCAGGAAAAACATCAAATCCGTGTCTGTATCTTTCGGTAATTGTTATAGGTGAATGAGCAAAAATCCAAAAAAGTAAATTTCCAAGCTGACATAATCCTCCTCCTGTATCTTTGCTTATTTTTCCTTGTTTTAAAACAAGTCCGTCTAAATATCCCTTTTTTTTTGTAGGTCTTCCAATAAGTTTCCAAACGGAAAAAGTTTCTTGTGGTTTTATAAGTGTTTTGTTTATATGTTTAATTGCTATTTCTAGATTTTTTCTTTTATTTTCTTGCAAATACATATCAACATCCTTTAAAGGACGAAGTATCATAGATTTGTGTTTAAAAATTGAGTTTTCAAATTCAATAAAAGATTTTGAACTTGCCCATTTTTTTTTGCCAAAAAACCATTCGTATTTCTTTAAGATTATAAAATACTCTTTCCCTATAATTTGTCTTAGCTGACTTCTTTTTGCAGGTTTTTTTATTTTATTCATTCCTTAAATAATTGCAAACTTGTAATATTGAATAAATAAAAATATTTCAAATTGATAAAATATTATGTTTTACTTTACATCATCAATAACCAAAGGAAAATCATTTCCTCCTGAATAAGACTGTGGATATTGTCTAACTCCTTTAAATCTTTTAGTGTATTCAGGAACTTGATCGTCAAGATAAGATTTTAATTCATAGACTGTTACTTTGCCATCTAAAGGCGAACCATCTGCACTTCCTCCAAGGGCATCAAGTAATATATAGGTAAATAATCCATGTCCAAGGCTTTTGAACTCAATAGCAAATTGTTCACTTCCTGCAGATGCCAGTACATGAATTCCTGTGCTTCTGGAAAGTTGTGCAATGGCTTTTTCTCTTCCTGCACCTCTTTGCCCAAGTACTTTTGTTGCTCCTCCCGATTGGCATGCATCCAAAATCATAACTTGTTTTAATGCTTTTATTTTATTAAA
>CAMZKV010000052.1 GCA_947311445.1 uncultured Chlorobiota bacterium
ATAATGATTAATGAATAATGAATAATGAATAATGAATAATGAATAATGAACAATGAACAATGAATAATGAATAATTAATAATGAATAATGAATAATGAGTAATGAATAATGAATAATGAATAATGAGTAATGAATAATGAACAATGAATAATGAATAATGAATAATGAATAATGAACAATGAATAATGAATAATGAGTAATGAATAATGAATAATGAGTAATGAATAATGAATAATGAACAATGAATATTTTTATATTTTAAACATTGGATTAACGAATTTACTTATATTAACTATTTTTTTTTACAATTAACTAATTTAAAATGACTTTTGACGACTCGAAAACTAAAATTATAGCAACTCTAGGACCTGCATCGTCGGGCAGAGAAACACTCTTAAAAATGTACAAAGCCGGACTTGATGTTTGCAGAATAAACTTTTCTCACAGCAAACATGAAGATGCAAAAAAACTTATAAAATTAATTAGAGAACTAAATGAAGAAATTGGTGTTGATGTTGCAATTCTTGCTGATTTACAAGGTCCTAAATTAAGAGTAGGAGAAATGAAAGACGGTAAAGTTTTTCTTGAAAAAGGTAAGATTTTAGAATTTGTTACAGAAAAAATATTAGGTGACGAGAAAAAAGTTTACATGAGTTATGAAGAGTTCCCACAAGATGTTGAAGCAGGTGATATTATTCTAATTGATGACGGAAATATGAAATTGGAAGTTACTGAAACTAACCACAAAAATTCTGTAAAAGCAAAAATTATTCATAGTGGTTTTCTATCTTCAAACAAAGGAGTTAATTTGCCCAATACAAATGTTTCTCTTCCCAGTTTAACTGAAAAAGATATTGAAGATGCAACTTTTGCAATTAGCCAAGATGTTGATTGGATTGCTCTTTCTTTTGTTCGTGCAGTTAGCGATGTAATTGAACTAAAACAAATGATAAAACGAAAAAAGAAACATATTTATGTAATTTCAAAAATTGAAAAACCACAGGCTATTGAAAATATAGATGCAATTATAGCTGAAACTGATGCAATTATGGTTGCAAGAGGGGATCTTGGAGTTGAAATGCCTTTCGACACTGTTCCATTACTGCAAAAAGAGATTGTTGAAAAATGTATAAATAATTCTACTCCGGTAATTATTGCTACACAAATGATGGATAGTATGATTGCTAATTTCCGTCCTACACGTGCCGAAGCAAATGATGTTGCAAATGCTGTTATTGATGGAGTTGATACTGTTATGCTAAGTGGCGAAACTTCCGTAGGAAAATACCCTGTTGAAACAATTGAAAGTATGCACAAAATTATTCAATATACTGAAACTCACCGCTATAACTACAACAGAGGAGTTCCTCCTAGTGCAGACTCGCCCAGATTTTTACGAGATAATGTATGCTACAGTGCTTCAATTATGGCAGAAAGAGTTGGAGCAAAAGCAATTATAACTTTTACTGAAAAAGGAAGTACTGCATCAACAATTTCTGGATATAGACCAAAAGCTGACATATATGCTTTTACAAGACACAAAGGACTAATAAGTTCTATGTCAATGCTTTGGGGGGTAAGAGCAATTCATTTTGACCAGCTCGACAATATTGATGAAGCTATTTCAAAATCAATAATTATTCTAAAAGAAAAAGGATTAGTTAAGAAAGGTGATTACATAATTCATGTTGCAAGTACACCTATGCATGTTTCACATAAAACTAATATGCTGAAAGTTACAAAGGTGGTATAATTTTTTTGAGTTATTATTGTAAAATGTTAAAAAAACTTCCCAAAGACACTAAAAATATTGCTTTAATATTTTTAATTTCAATAATATCCTTTTGGCAAGTAATTTCATTACGAAATTGTTTGAAATGGGATTTTATTGATTTGTCAATGCCATGGCGTTTTTTTATAGGAGAAAATATTCAAAATGGTTTTTTGCCACTTTGGGCATCATATTCAAAATTAGGATTCCCTCTTTATTTTGACCCTCAAACTTGGTATCCAATTAGTTGGTTTATTGGTTTAACAACAGGGTATAATGTTTTTGTGATACAAGCAGAGTTTGTTTTTCATATTTTTCTTGCAGGAATCGGAATGTATATTTTTTCAAAGCATTTTACTGATGATAAAAAACTTAGTTTATTAGCAGCTGTTGTTTTTATGCTTTCGGGTTTTTTTGTTAGCAATGCTCAACATTTAGGCTGGATGGTTAGTGGAGCTTGGGTTCCATTTGTTTTAAATTCATACTTAAACATCTATAAGAAAAAAAAGCTATTGCCTGTACTTTCTTTTTCCCTTTTCCTATTTTTATTATTTACAGGTGGGTATTTTCCTTTTACTATTATATCAATTTATATTGCAGCGGGTATTTTTATATATAAAACAATATTATTTTTAAGAAATAAACAGTACTCAAAAATTAAAACAAACATTTTTAGGCATATATTATCGCTTATAATTTTTATTTCAGTTTCGTTAGTTGTGCTTTTATCTTTAAATGAGACAAAAAACTACATTGGTAGAGGTAGAGGACTTTCTCTTGAACAAGTTCTTCAACATTCACTTGAACCACAATCATTTATTACTTTTGCATTACCTTTTACAACTATGTTTAGCGGAACAGATTTTTGGGGTTCTGACATATCTGTAATTAATAGTTATTTTGGTCTTATCCCTTTTCTTACCCTAATTTTCGGATTATTTATTCGGAAATCAAAAATTGAATTTACATTTCTAATTCTCGGCATTCTTGCTTTTATGATTACATTAGGAAATGTTCTTCCAATTAGAAAAATATTTTATTACACTTTACCATTTTTTAAATATTTCAGATTCCCAAGTTTATTTAGGTATTTTGGGATCTTTGCTTTTATTATTTTTTCAATTTTAACTTTAAAAAAGGTATTATCGGATAAAAAATTAGTTCAATGCTTTAAATTCTATTTATTTTTCGTATCGTCTGTTCTGTTTACAGTATTATTATATTTATTTTTAAATATTAGCAGCATAAATATTAGCTTAGAAAATTGGTTTGAATATATAAAAACTATATCTTTTAAAGAAACTATAATAATTCAAGGAACAATACATTTTATTTTTCTATTAGCCCTTCTTTATGTTTTGTTTCTAAAAAAAGAAGTTGCTTTTAAATTCAATATTATTTCTGGGCTTATAATTATTAATATGATTATTTCAATTCAATTAAATGCTCCAAGAACAATTTTCTCGGATATAAGTGCAAAAGAGTTACAGAAGAATTTAGATAAATTACCTTCCGGATTTCCAATTCCGGATATAAATCAAAAAATAATAGACTCAAAAAATATGAAGTCTTTTTCTCCCGTTTGGAGGAATTTAAATTTCTTTTATAAAAATCCCTCACATAAAGGTTACGGACCATATCAACTAAACAATTTCACAAATCTTGAGCGTTCAGGTTTATTAAATGAACTTATAAGCAATCCTATTTTATATTTTGCAAAGAACTTTCACCCCATAACAGGTGCTTTAGATACTGCATTTATTAAGAAAAACTCTGATGGAATAGTTTTAACGGACAATTATGATTTAATATCTGCAAAACTAGAAAAAAATATTGGAGATAAAATCATTATAAATTCATTTACACCAAAATCTATTGAGGCAAAAATAATTTGTAAAGAAGAAACATTTATTGTTTTTGAACAAAACTATAAAAATGATTGGCAAGCATATGTTGATAATGAGAAAGTTAAAATTCATCTTGTGAATATATCACTACAAGGAATAAGAGTTCCAAAAGGAAGTCATACTATAAAGTTTTCTTTTGAAAACAAAAAAATTACTAATGCGTTTTATTTCAGTAGTTTAGTCTTTATTGCATTATTAATTTATATTGTTATTTTGCTTTTAAACTTAAAGTGGAATAAAAAAACTCTATAATATAATAATTATTGATAAACATTTTTCAAACCTAAATAAATCCAATTTGCTACGGCTTGTCTATTATTTGAGATTACAAGTCTTTTTTGATTAAACTTATTTTTAATATTTCCAAGTTCAATATAAACAGCAGGAGGAAGGGTTTTCCTTAAAACGTATAAATCTCTTGCCGTTACAGTGCCAAAATATTCTCTACCTTTCTGAACTTGTTTATATTTATTTTCAAATATTTTTTGAATAGATAATGCAATTTTCCTGCCTGTTCTGCTCCCTTTATAATGATAGAAAAAAACATCTTGCCTCTTCCCAACATTTCTTGCATCTACATGAATGGAAACAAAAACTTGCGATTTTGCTCCTTTAATTTTGTGTTTCCTAAAAAGTCGATTAACATCATTTACTCTTTGTTTTAATCTAGGTAATTGCTTTTGAGGCAACCACTTACCATTTATACTTTTTTCATCTTTATCGCAACTGAAATATTTTTTATCTCTTATTCCGTCATTTTTGTCCTGAATAATAATATAAACCGTTGCACTATGTATCATTAAATTTCTTGCCAACCTAAGAGAAACGTCATAGGCATATTCATCTTCGCAAAGCGTATAATCTTTACCGATGTATCTTGCACCCGGATCTGGTCCTCCATGTCCGCTAACAATATAGAATACTCTATTTTCTAAAGTTTTATCTTTGATTCCAACTTTTTCGTATTCCTTTCCAAATAATTTTTCTGTTTTGTATGTTAAAACATTTTCTGTTTTATATTCATCTTCAATTTGAGAAATATTATCCGTACAATACAAATCTCCGTACCTTACCCAAAGAATATTAGATTTTTTATAATCTGTTAGCCTGAGTTTTTTATTTTTTAGAAATTCATTATATTTTTGAATTTTTAGTGCAAGTTGGTAATCATTATTATTAATAGTTGACCTTATACTTTTTCCATTATATTGATAAATTAAAATTGGTAATTTATAATCTTTATCAAATTGAAGTTCGCTTGTTCTTGTAATTTTATTAAGTTCAAGAAATTTATTGAAATGGCAAGAATTATTATCAAGTTTATATCTTCTCAAAAAAGCATAAATTCCTTCACCTTTGTTTGTTTTTTTTTCAATAAAGTATGACTCTTGAGAAAAAGATATTTCAAAACTGAAGGTTACAACTAATATTATAATAATTATTTTTTTACTTTTCATCAGTATATTTAGTGTGCTTTTTTTGAAATATGATTGCAAATATAAAATTTATATTAAATTATCTTTTTAATTCTGTTATAATATTAATTTTAAACCTAATAGACTTCATATTTTAATAATTTACATTCTATTTTTCCGTTATACAAAAGCACTTTTTTGCTTGGCTTTAATCCAATATGTTTAATTGCATCAAGATTTCCTGAAAAAATATAGGCAGACCAACCTTTAAATCCATGCTTTAAAGTATCTCCCATATCTTTATATAATTTGTTAATATTGCTTGATTTTAAACGAATATCATAAGGAGGGTTTGTTATAATAAGACCTTTTTTATTTTCAAGTTTTGAGCTCAAAAAATCTTTAGTTTCAATCATAATATGATGTCGCAAACGTGCATTTCCAATATTTCTTCTTGCTGTTACAATAACTTTTTCTGAAATATCAGTTCCAATAATTTTAATATCAATGTCTTTCTTTATTTCATTTTCAGCTTCTCTTTTAACTGCACTCCAAATTCTATAGTCATAATTATCAAATCTCATAAAACCATATTTCTTTCTGCTGTATCCTGCCGGAATATTCATAAATATTCTGGCTGCTTCAATTAATATTGTTCCTGAGCCACACATTGGATCATAAAAATATTCTATGCCTTTATAGTCTGAAAGCATTATCATTCCTGCTGCAAGTACTTCATTTAGAGGAGCTATATCAGTATCTCTTCTGTATTCTCTTTTAAATAAGGATTCTCCTGAAGTATCAATTGCAATTGTACAAAAATCACCTTTGATATGAAGATGTATTTTTTTGTCGGGACTTTTTGTGTCAATAGAAGGCCTTTTTTTAAACCTTTCAGTAAAAAAATCAGCAATTGCATCCTTAACTTTCAATGATGCAAAATGAGAATGAGTATGCACTTTTGAATGCACAGTGCTGTTTATAACAAAAGTTTCTTCAAGTTTTACATACTTATCCCAATTTATCTTTTTTGTTTTTTCATAAAGAATATCAGACGAATCAGCTTTAAAACTATCTATTTTCATAAGAATACTGATAGCTGTTCTTGTTAAATAGTTTGATTTATAAATCACTTTTAGATCTCCATTAAAGCTAACAGCTCTTTTCAGTATTTGAATATTTGTTGCTCCTATTTTTTTTAGTTCGGAAGCTAAAACTTTTTCAAGCCCATGAAAAGTTTTGGCTGTAAGTTCAAATTTTTCAGATGATACTTTATACTTTTTTCTTTCTTCCATTTAATTTGTTCTTGAAATATTTTATAGTTCCAAAAATACAGCAATTATTTCTTTATATTAATAATAAGATATTTTAACATTTAACATATTAAAAAAAAATATAAACTACCGTACATTTTGTTTTCTGATGATTTTTGCAAATAATCTTGGAAAAAAGCGTTTTATATAAACTCCATATTTTTCTTTTCCTCCGGTTAAAACTTCATACTTGCCGGATTTAATAGCCTTCAAAGCCTTTTGTGCAAAAACGGCAGGATCTAAACCTTTTTCTGCTCCTGGTTCATTAAATTTTTGACTTTTACCATCTTCTTTTAAGGCATTAACAGCAATATTAGTTCTTATATATGCAGAACAAAATAATGTTATTTTTATATTATATTCATATACCTCAGCACGAAGAGTATCAAAAAAACCATGTAAAGCGTGTTTGGATGCCGCATATGCAGATCTTAACGGGATTTCAAACTTACCAGCCAAGCTACTCATAACTGCAATATGACCGGATTTGTTTTTTATCATTTCCGGCAAAACTGCTTTAGTTAAAATCATAGCCCCAAAATAATTAATGTCCATAAGTCTTTTATCAACTTCAACAATAGTATCTTTTGCATAGGCTCTTTGGCTAACTCCCCCAATATTAAATAGAATATCAATTTTTTTAAACCTATTAATTACAGTATTTGCAATTTTAGGTATTTCATCGTGTTCTGAAAGGTCAAAAGGTAAAACTAATATATTTTCCGGTTCAAACTTACAATTATTCTTTACTCTTTCTAACTCATCTTTCTCATGTGAAGAAATAATTAATTTGGCTTCTTCCATATTAAAAGCATACACCATAGCCTCTCCAACACCCGAAGATGCACCAGTTATCCAAACTACTTTGTTTTTAAAAAACATTTTCTTTGTGTTTTATTTATTCGCAAATTTAATAAAAAAAATGATTTATCTTTTACACCCCAACAGTTTGGTATTGCAATAAATATTGATTGTTTTTTTATTTATATAAATAATTCAATGTTGTTTAATTAAGGTTTAATTATAACTATTTAAAAATAAGAAAATTATAATAAATGTTATTTGAAAATTCGCTTTTTAAAATAGCATTTACTTTTACGGTATATGTAGGATATAGTTGTACTCCAAAGAAAACAAAAAATATAGATTATGAGCTTAATAAAGAAAGCAAATGAAGATTTTAGTCAACTAGTTCAAAATTAAATAAATTTCGTGTTCGTATGAAAAGAAGTTGGAGGTAAGGAAGTTTACAAATTCAAAAAAAATCTTGACAAGAAAAAGATGTTAATTTTAGATTACCTAAGTATAATACTTACGCCTAGTTTTACATATACATATCTGATTAAGGAAAGAGTAAACCTATTTCAGTATAAGACATAATATTAATACTTTTTCTATCTTGTTCTGAGATTAATTCTGAAATATTTAATAAAAATATGATTGTTATAAAAGATTACATAGGTTCTTACCTTCAATTTTATAATAAAATTATCATATTTGCAATTTTGAAATAATAGCTTATTTTGAAAATGAAACAATTTAACAATAAAATAATGTAAAAAATGAAATTAAAATACACATTAATTGTAGTATCAATATTTTTAATCAACTCAACAAGCAAAAGTCAAGGCTCATATAGCATTGCCTTATTAAAATATTCCGGAGGTGGAGATTGGTATGCAAACCCAACATCCTTGCCAAATCTTATAAAATTTTGCAATAAAAACTTAAAAACAAATATTGCAAAAGAACCTATAACTGTTGAAGCTGGCAGTCCTGAAATTTTTAATTATCCATTTTTGCATATGACAGGTCATGGAAATGTTATTTTTTCAAATTCTGAAATTAAAAATTTACGAAATTACTTAATTGGTGGTGGTTTCTTGCATATTGACGATAATTATGGAATGGATAAATTTATTAGAAGAGAAATTAAAAAGTTGTTTCCAAATATTAATCTTGTAGAACTACCATTTAATCATGAAATTTTTCATGAAACTTATAATTTTAAAAATGGTTTGCCTAAAATACATGAGCATGATGGCAAAAAGCCACAAGCATTTGCAATTATCATTGAAAATAAAGTTGTTTTGCTATATACCTACGAATGTGACTTAGGCGATGGCTGGGAAGATTTAGAAGTTCATCACGACTCGCAAGAAAAACATTTAGAAGCACTTAAAATGGGTGCAAATATTGTTCAATATGCTTTTACAAAATAGTATTTTATTATCTACGGTGTAGCTTATAGCAACACCGTAGATTTTTATAATAGGACTTGCTGAAAATCATTAAATGTATTGATAAATAGTTAGTTATATTCAAAAGAGCAATTCCAAATGCAAGGTTTATGATAATTAACTGTTATTTCCTTTGCATTTATTTTATAACATTTTGCTACTCATCTAAACGTCTGATAATAAACAAATTCCACTAAAACTAGAAAGTACAAATCAGGACAAACTCATACTTTTATTTTTCATCACAATTTATTTGATTTAACAATTCAAAGCAAATCAATACTTTTAGAAGATTTTAACAAACTGTTAGTTTGCCCTAAAATATATTGAAACACTCTTTTAACACACTATAAATTGCATCTATTTAAAACAATAATTTCATTAAAAGACTAATCAGAAGAACATCATTTTTTATTTTACTTTATAATTTTTCACCAAAATCTTTATTATCTGAACTTTAAAAATAACAGAATAAACATAGTTTGGATAAAAATCATATATTAGCAATCTAAATTAAAAAAAAATATGGAAGCACTAAGCGTTTTAATAATAATAGCACTTATAGTTATTATAATAAAAATAAATTCCTTTAAAAAGAAAAACAGTCTGGAAATTAAAGACTTACAAAAGCATTTAAGCGACATTGATAGAAAAATTAATATTATTGGGCAAAATCTTGCCAATAATATTGAAGAAGACAATGAAGGTGCAAGCAAAGAAACTGCACAAACATACCAAGCAGTAAAATCTAAAACAGATGAAAAACTACAATCTGAAATTATTGTTGAAAAAGAAGTTATTGAAGATGTAATTTCAGAAGAAAAAAAAGAACAATTAGTATTAGAAAAGAACGAGAAAAAAATTCAGGAACGGATTAAACAAATTAATGAAACTAAAAAAGAAGATGTAAGTTCTTCAATAAAAAAAGAAAAAACAAGCCCTATAATAAAACCAAAAGTAAAAAAGAAAACTTTTTTAGAGAAAAACCCCGATTTAGAAAAATTTATTGGTGAAAACTTAATAAATAAAATTGGTATTGTTATTTTAGTATTAGGTTTAGGCTTTTTAGTAAAATATGCAATCGATAAAAACTGGATTAATGAAATTGGCAGAGTTGCAATTGGCATTTTATCTGCAACAGCTTTAATTGGTTTGGCTCACAAACTGCGTAAAGGATATAAACCATTTAGTTCTGTACTAATTGGAGGTGGCTTGGCTTTGCTTTATTTTACAATTTCCTTAGCTTTCCATACCGAAGGCTATCCGCTTTACCAACAACAAACTATAAGTTTTATTATTCTTATACTTATTACAATTTTTGCTGTATTCCTTTCAATAACTTACGACAGAATTGAAATTGCAATTTTAGCAATTCTCGGTGGTTTTGGTTCGCCCCTAATGGTATCAACAGGTGCAGGAAATCATATTATTTTATTTTCATATTTAACTATTTTAAATGTAGGAATGCTTGTACTTTCATATTATAAAAAATGGAGATTGGTAAATATTGTTTCTTTTATTTTAACAATGCTATTATTTGGCTCGTGGTTAGCAACAGAAATATTTGATGATAGATACACTAAATTTAGCAGTGCAATTATCTTTGCAACAGTGTTTTATGTGATTTTCTTTTTAATGAATATTATTTACAACATAAAATATAAACTTAATTTTAAAGTTGGCGACATACTTTTATTACTTAGTAATACTTTCATGTATTTTTCATTTGTAATGATAATGTTGCAACATATTGGCAACGGAATGTTTAATGGATTATTTGCTGTGCTTCTGGGAGTATTTAATTTTGCTTTTGCATATTTTGTTCACAAAAGACAAAAGCAAGATAAAAACTTATTCTTCCTACTAATAGGCTTGGTTTTCACATTTATCACACTTGCAGTTCCTCTGCAATTAAAAGGAAATTACATTACTTTATTTTGGGCAATGGAAAGTGTATTATTACTTTGGTTAAGCCAAAAATCTAACTTTAAAATTATGAAAGTTAGCTCCGTAATTGTTATTGCATTAATGTTTATAAGCCTTATTATGGACTGGCAAAACAACTACAATACTTATGCTTTTATTGATGGCGACTATGTAAAAGAATTTAAAATAATATTCAATAAAATGTTCATTACCAGCATGTTTGCTGCGGCATCATTAATTGCAACTTCTTTTTTGCTAAGAAAAGAAACAGATGAAAAAGCATGGTTTCTGCCAATAAAAGAATACAAATTAGTAATTCCTTTTTTAACAATTGTAATATTATTTGTTGGGGGTTTATTAGAAGTAAATTATCAGGCAAATTATTATTTTGTAAATTATATTTCACGTGAAGTTGCAACAATAAGCTATAATGCTGTATTTATTTTGCTGCTACTAATATTTGCCTACAAAAAGAACATAAAAGAAATAACAGTTTTTTCATTTTTTGTAAGTGTTATTTTTGTTTTTATTTTCCTTTATTCAATAAGTACAACTTATGCTTCTTCTATTTACGCTATAATTGAAAATGTTGGCTCAATGCACAATATATTGCTCATTTTTAGGTGGTTATCAATTGTTTCGGTTTATTTAATTAGTGTTTTAATATTTAAACTTTCAAAAAGAATTGAATTTCTTAAAAATAAAATCTTTTCGAAACTTAGCATTGTATTTCTTGTGTTTACAATACTTTATATTTTAAGTGCCGATTTAGATACAATTGGACTACTTATTACAAAAAACATAGACATTTTACAAGATACTCAAAAAACAGGATACACAATTCTTTGGGGTGTTAGCTCATTTATTTTAATGATTTTAGGAATGAAACTTAAAAAGCAAACATTAAGAATTTTTTCATTAGCTTTGTTTGCAATTACACTTATAAAACTTTTTGTTTACGATATTTCTAATATTTCAGAAGGTGGAAAAATTATTGCATTTATTTTACTGGGAGTTCTTCTTCTTGTTATTTCATTTATGTATCAGAAAGTTAAAAAATTGGTGGCTGATGATGAAACTGTTTTAAAAGAAGATACAGAGAACACTGAACAATAATTATATCAACTTATGCGACGCTGCATTGTCCTTCGGACGAATGCAGGTCTTACAAACAAACCTTCCATTGTCAAAGACATGGAAGCGTTGGGGTAATTTAAAAGATAAATAATATTTCATACATTTAAATCAGAATAACGCAATTATGAAAAGATTAGTCATATTAATATTCGTATTTTTAACATATATTTCACACGGTCAAAACTTTGATTATAAGGCAGATGTGAGCAAAGTAAGTGAGAATGGTTTTTGCAAAATTTTGCTTTCGCAAGAAGTTACATCAAAATTAAAAAATGATTTTTCTGATGTTCGTATTTATAATTCTCAAAATATTGAAGTGCCATATATCCTTAGGGCAGAAAATGCCATAAATGAAAAAGAACTGTTTTTTGAATACAAAATAATTGAAAAAAAACACTTTAAAAGAAAAGGATACACACGTATTGTTATTCATAATCCCACAAAAAACAAAATTAACAATATTGTATTAAGAATTAAAAATGCAGATGTTCGCAAGCAACTAAAACTTAATGCAAGTTACGACAATGAAAATTGGTATGTTTTAAAAGATAAATATTACTACAATTCCATAAACAGTTATAATGAAACTTCTGAAATTAGGGTTTTAAACTTCCCGCTTAGCGATTATGAGTATTATGAATTACTAATTGAAGATTTTTATGACAAACCTATAAACATCACACAAGCAGGCTTTTACGATTTGGTAAAAGAAAATGGCAAATATTCTGAAATAAAAAATACTTCATTCTCAATTTCAAATATTAAGAAAGAAACAATTATTAAAATTCCTGTTAACAATAATTATATTGATAAAATTTCATTTAAAATAAGCAATCCTAAATATTACCACAGAAGTGCTGAAATTTATGTAAAGAAAACTGTAAATGAACGAAAACATAAAAAGGTTTATGAAAGCCATATTGGAAGTTTTAATATCATTTCAAATAGTAGTAATAGCTTTAATATCAGAAATTTACAAACAGATACTTTATTTGTGAAAATTCAAAATAATGATAACCAAGCATTAAAAATTGATTATGTAAAACTTTATCAGTTAAATAAATATTTAATAACAGAATTAAGTTCAGAAGATACTTACACGCTTAAATTTTCCGATAAAAAAGCAAGAAAGCCCGTTTATGATTTAGAATATTTTGCAGAAAAAATTCCAGAGCAGCTTAATGTTTTAGAAGTTTCAAACATTAAACAAATTTCAAAAACAAAAACCAATAAGAGCAATAATATTAATTTTAGCAGCTATTGGCTATGGATAAGTGTAATTGGCATTGCAGCTTTGCTTGGCTATATGTCTTATTCAATGATTAGGGAGAAGAAAACGGAATAAATTGTTGGGTTTATTTAAGCAGTTTATTATTAAATAGTTACAAAAATGTACCGAACTGTTAATTTAAGTAGAGCTTTTTTAATTTTTTTAAAGACCTAAAATTTGCAAATTAACATCTAATTATTTGATAGTCAGGGCGTGAATTATTTAAATAAAGTAAGTTGCATTTTTTTTATAACTGCCTGTTTATTAAACTATTCACACCCTGACTTGCGGATTTAATCTTATATGCTAATTTATACTTAGATGATTATTTCCTCCCCAAAATCTCAAACTTTTTAACAATTTTTTCCCCAGTTTCATCAACAAGTGTAAGAATATGCTCACCCTCGCTAGGGCTAAGTTCCAATTGGTGAATATTTGAAGTTTTTCCGATAAGTTTATCATCAACAT
>CAMZKV010000053.1 GCA_947311445.1 uncultured Chlorobiota bacterium
TATGTTTGGCGACCGGTGCATTATGCAATTAAGTTACCTGTTGACGGAGTAAAGTCTTTGTTTAAATGGCGACTTGTCGGTTACGCATACAGGACAAGGTATTTTTATAGAAATTGGAATTACAGAATAAATAATCTCATAAATAATTTAGCTGATAAATTTGATTTTGAAAATAGATATGAATCATTTATTGTTTTCAATAAACCAAAATACAAACCAAATGATACTGTAAAATTTAAAGCATTTATTGTTAATAGAAGAGGAAAGCCTTTGAAAAAAGATGTTATTATGAAGTTTCATAAAACATCTTCAAAATCAGCTGTCAGTAAAATTATTAAACCTTATGCAAGAGGAGGATTTGAAAATGAATTTATATTGCACGATTCTTTAGACTTGACATTGGATAAAAAATACATGATGTTTTTAGTGAAACCAAGAACACGCTTAGACAAAAAACTAAACATTCATAAAAGGTACAGAAAATATACAACATCTTATATTAAATACGAAGATTATGAACTGCATCAAAATAAATTAAGTTTAAAAACAAATACAAAAAATCAGTTTAAAGGGAATGATTTAGAAGTTTTATTAAAAGGTACAGATGAAAATAATTTGAATTTGCAAGATGCTAGCTATGAGTTTGTTGTGTTGGTAAAAAACAAGTTTAATTTTTTTGATAATTTTGTTTTTGTTCCTAATATTTTATTTAAAAAGAATGACAAACTTTTACCGACAGGTGAAACAAAAATAATCATTCCGGATTCTATTTTTCCGAAAGCAAATTTAACGTATGAAATTAAAGTAAGAATGCTTACTTCCGACAATGAAGTGAAAACAAAGACAAAAAACATTCACTATTATTACAAAAATGAAAAAATAAAGTATGATTTTAAAAATGATTCAATAAATATTCGGTATGAAGATTTAGGAATACGCAAATCAATTTATGCAAAAATAATAGTTGTTGATAATCTTAATAATGAAATAATTGCGGATGTAAATAAATTACCTGCAAGCATAAAATTGTATCCGAACTCTTCAAAAATTATTGTTGAAACTAAAAACTTGGATGAAACAATTAATATTAATGCAGCCGATTCACAACTTAAATGCTATACAAAAATAAATAAGGATTCTTTATTTATAAAAGTGTTAAATCCTGCAAAATTGAATTTTTCATATTTTATTTATAAGCATAATAGTGAAATAAAACGCGGATATACTGATAGTTTAACATATAAAATAAAACATCCGGGTAAAAAAGAATATCTTTTTTCAATCCAATATTTTTGGGGAGGGAAAATGCACTCACAAAATTACGGAATCAGCAGAAAAAATAATAAAGCTAAATTATATGTTAAACTTGAAAAACCGAACTTAGTTTTTCCGGGGCAAAAATCTAAAATTAAAATAGAGGTTAAAGACAGTAACGGAAAACCGGTAAAAGATGTTGATATTACATCTTTCGGATTAACAAAAAAATTTAATTATCATTCGCCTCGACTTCCAAATTTGGCAAAAAAAACAAAACGTAGATATAAAGAGCATATAAATAGTTTTCATTTCAATAAAATTAAAGACAAAAATGTTAAAACACTAAATTACAGGCAATGGAAAAGAATTGCAGGATTAGACAGTATGGAATATTATAAGTTTTTATATCCCGGGAAAAGTATTTATAAAACAACTTATACAGCACCCGACAGTATTACACAATTTTCTCCGTATGTTTTAAAAAAAGGAGCATTTCAAAAAGTACATATTGTTTTTGTTGATAATAATCCTGTGTATTTCAGCTGGATGACTAATGTCAGCAAATATTCTTTTAAAATTGACAGTGGTTATCACAGAGTAAAAATAAGACTAAATGATGCTGTTTTGGTGGCAGACAGTATTTATTTTCAATACGGTAAAAAAACAATAATTAGCCTTGATAAAGATTATAAAAATAAAAAAAACAGAAAAGTTTGGAAAGTAGGAAATAAAATTAGTAATCAAAGAGTATTGGCAAAGCATATTTTTCCGTACAGATATAATTTTAGCAGTAGTTTGCCTACTTGGAGAGAGAAAAAAGACATCTTTGCATATATTGAGCAAAAAGATAATTTCATAATGCTAAATCCTAAAAAGCATTCAAATTTATATTTAGCAGGCCCCATAAATGATTATAGAATTTATTTTAACTTAATTGATGGTTTTAAACTGGACTTTGTACACGAGCCAAATTTTGAGTTCGATATTTTCCCGAATATTTTAAAAATGCGTTCAAAAACAAACAAGCAAATTTTCCCCGAGTATTTGAATAATAAAAATGCAATTTTCAAAACAAATGATTTTGTTATTGACAAAAAACAATTTTACAAACTTTATGAAAAACATCTTTTTGAGAAAAGATACAAAGATGCAAAATATTATAATCCGAGACATACATACTCCGATAAAGGAAGTTTGCATATTGATTACATAGCAAACAAAAAAGTAAATAATTTATTTGCCGATATAATTCTTTTGAAAAAAGGACAGAATGATTTTGTAAGAATTTATCAGGGAAACAATGCAACTTTTCATAATTTAAGCGAAGGATTGTATAAGATGATTTTTTTGTATGCTGATTCTTCTTATCATCAAGTTGATTCTGTAAAAGTAAAGAAAAACGGATATAATTATTGCAAAATTAATGAACCCGACAGTCTTAAAAAAGATGAATTCAGCAAATTTGCATCTGCATTGATTAGAGATAATATTTTAATAAACAGTAAAGACACAAAAGAATATGAAAAATACAGAATAAAAAAAGAATACGACCGAGTTTATAAATATTATGACAAAGGAGATATAATTGATGGTTTTGTAACTGACGAAAGTGGAGAACCTCTCCCGGGAGTTACGGTTATTATTAAAGGAACAGATATTGCGACAATGACAGATGTTAATGGATATTACTCAATATCACCACCTTATGATGCGAATAAACTTATTTTTTCTTATATTGGCTGTAAAGATTTTGAAAAAGATATTGACCCCTATGGAGAAAATAATGCAATTTTATATTATAATTTTGATGATATTGAAGAAGTTGTAGTTACAGCAATGGGTGTTAGGCGTGCATCTAAAAGTGTTGCTTATTCCGTTACGAGTGTTCAAGGAGAAAGTATAAATCTTCTTAACGGAAAAATTGCAGGTATTGAAACTGTAAATAGCAATTTTCCGAAAATTAAAACTGTTAGCGGGCTAAATCACAAACTTAAAGATAATGGAAATGAATATGATGAAAGTTTTTTCGATAATATTTCGGATGTAAGTGCTCTGAGAACAAATTTTTCTGACTATGCTTTTTGGCAACCAAAATTAAGAACAGACAAAAACGGACTTGCAGAGTTTGAAGTAAAATTTCCTGATGATATTACAAATTGGGATATTCTTACCTATGCAATTAACGGTAAAAGGCAAACAGGGCAAGCAAAAAGCAATATAAAATCATACAAACCGCTTTCGGCAAGATTATATTTGCCGCGATTTATTTTAAAAGGCGATTCTGCAAATGCAATAGGAAAATCAATTAATTATCTTGCAAACTCTACAAAAATTACAAGCGAATTTCATTTAAACGATTCCTTAATTTTTGAAAAAGATTCTGTTTGCAAAACTTCTGTTGTTGACACTTTATTATTGTTTGCAAATAATAATGAAACACTAAAAGTGAAATATCTATTGAAAGCAAAAAACGGATATTTTGACGGCGAAGAACGTAAAATTCCGGTGTTTCCCGTAGGAATGGAAAAAGCAAAAGGAACTTTTGATGTTTTTGATAAAGACACTTCGATTAACTATGTGTTTAACAAGAATTTAGGAGAGGTTAATATATATGCGAAAAAAGATGCCCTTGGTGTTTTGGAAGATGAAATAGGAACTTTAATTCATTATTTGCATAACTGTAATGAACAAATGGCTTCAAAACTAAAAGCGATGCTTTTTGATAAGCAAATTTGTGAATTTAAAGGCAAAAAATTCACACACGAAAAGGAAGTAAAAAAACTGATAGAACTACTCAGCAAAAACCAAAACAACAAAGGTCTTTGGGGCTGGTGGGGAAAATCTAAAACAGAAATGTGGATTTCAACCCATATTTTAGAAGCTTTGCTTAATGCAGAAAAATTAAATTATAAAGTTCCGATAAATAAAGATAATATTATTTCAAATTTGGAACTGAAATTAGAAGAGCTTGAATATTATGACAGCTACCATGTTGTACCAACTTTAAAACTTTTAAAATATTTGAATGCAGAAATTAACTATGCATATTTCATAAAGAAAATTGATGAATTTGAGAAAAAACACAAAACTGTAAAACCTGTAAATTTTGATTTAATTGAAATAAAACAAATATGTGGTTTGCCTGCAAAAATTGATTTCTTAAAAAACCTCAGGAACGAAAACTTTTTTGGAAATATATATTATTCTTATGAAGAAAAAAGACCAAGTAGTATACATCTTAACCGCAATATTGAAATAAATAATAACACCTTAACTTTAAAAGCATACAAAATTTTAAGAAATGATAGTTTAACAGATAAAAAGGAGCTGTTAAAAATAAGGAATTACTTTTTTGAGCAAAGAAAATCGGGAACTTGGCGAAATACTTACGAATCTGCTAAAATTATAGAAACACTTTTGCCCGATTTATTAAAAACTCATAAAACATATAAACCGGCAGAACTTATTATTTCAGGTTCTGTAAATAAAACAATCAACAAATTCCCTTTTAAGATGAAATTAAAATCAACCGACAGTATTTCTATTTCAAAAAAAGGAAGTGAAGTGGTTTATTTTACAACTTATCAAAAGTTTTGGGATGCCAAACCTAAGAAACAAGAAAATAATTTTATTATAAAAACCAGCTTCAATAATAACGATACGCTAATAAATTTAAAAGCAGGACAAAAAACTAAATTAACAGTAAGTTTAGAAGTTCTTGAAGATGCAAAATATGTAATGCTCGACATTCCTATTCCTGCCGGATGCTCATATAACAGCAAAAGGCAATATTATTATAATGAAGTTCACAGAGAATACAGAAAGCAAAAAACAAATATTTATTCTCAAAAGTTAAACAAAGGATTTTACACTTTTGAGATTGATTTATTGCCAAGATATACAGGTAAATACACTTTAAACCCCGCAAAAGTTGAGCTGATGTATTTTCCTACATTTTATGCAAATACGGAAATTAAGAAAGTTGTAATAGAATAGTTTAATAATGTATGATATTTTAATACGATGACTTTAAGTCATCGGATGAGTTCTTTTTAAAACTTCAAGACCAAAGCGTTTTTAAAATACCAAAATGTATTTTGTACATCTAGTATGGTAGTGGTTGATAATCGTAATCGGCAGAATAGTTTATGGCAAAAGATTTTTTTTACTATTTATTACCTTAGTCCTCAATAGGATAATTTATTAAAATACCTCCAATTAACCATGAATTTGGGAAAGAATTTTTTATTTCATTTTTAAAGAATAATGCTTCTGCTTTTGTCCTAAAATCACCAACTTGAATTTTATAATATGGAGAATTATAAACCATATAAGCACGATGTTTTTTACCATATCGTGCTAAAAATCTTGCTTTTGTGTTTTGTGCTCCTCTCATTGCTTTTTGTCCTGAGTTGAAATATATTTGAACTCTCCATCCTTTAAACTTGTTTTTATTTAATTCTTTGTGTTTTTTTACAAGTTGCAATATTTTAATATCTTGAGTTATTGATATTTTTCCATCATTATACGATTTATATGAGGGAGTTATTCCTGAATCTTCAATTTTAAATGTCTCATTTTGCGAGAACGAATGAAGAAATAATATTAAGAAAATAATTATTAGTGATATTTGCTTCATTTTTTAAATATTTATTATTGTTTTTTTATCAACTTTTATTTTTTTAGTGAAAATAAAAAATTTTGCACCTATAATTCCTTTTGCATCAACATCAATTTTTTTTGAAGAAAATATTTTTGATACTGTTCCAATAGTTCTGAAATTTAATAATCCTTTACTCTTAAGACTTACAGGAATATTTATAGTTCCTAAATAATTTTTAGGAATATTTATATTTGCATTATCTTCTATCAATTGAAAAGTTTGATTATTTACAATAATATCTAAATTGTAACTTTCAATTTTAATTTTATAATTATTCGGATTCTTAATTTTAACTAATGTATTTAAAGAAATAGTGCCATTTTTCATACTCCCCAGCTTAATATCTTCAACACCGACAAGTTCTACATCTTTGTATGTGCAACTTGTAAATGTTATTCCTATAAGAATAATGAATAATAGTCTTTTTAAATTTAAAAAAATTTTCATCTTTGTGTTTTTTAATAATTAAACGTTTATAATATATGGCAAGTATTTCAGAACTTGGAGAATTTGGTTTAATAAAAAGATTGAGCAAAGATATAAAAATAAATAATTCTTCAACAATAAAAGGTATAGGAGATGATGCAGCAGTTATAGAATATAAAAATAAACAAACTGTTATAACAACTGATTTACTTATTGAAGGAATTCATTTTGATTTGTCGTTTTCTCCATTAAAACATCTTGGATACAAGGCAGTTACGGTAAATGTTTCGGATGTTTATGCAATGAATGCAATCCCAAAACAAATAACTGTTTCCATTGCGTTCTCAAATCGTTTTCCTCTAGAAGCTATTGAAGAGCTTTATGAAGGAATTAATCTTGCGTGTAAAAAATATAATGTAGATTTAGTTGGCGGAGATACAAGCTCTTCTGTGTCGGGGCTTTCAATAAGTGTAACGGCAATAGGAGAAGTAGATAAAGAAAAAGTTGTTTATAGAAACGGAGCAAAACCAAATGATTTAATTTGTGTTTCCGGAGATTTAGGCGGAGCTTATGCCGGTTTGAAACTATTACAAAGAGAAAAAGATGTTTTTAAAGCAAATCCTGAAGTGCAACCTGAACTAACAGGTTATGATTATATTCTTGAAAGACAATTGAAACCGGAAGCCAGAAAAGATATTATTGAGTTTTTAGATAAAATTGATGTAAAACCAACATCAATGATTGATGTTTCAGACGGACTATCTTCTGAACTCTTGCATATTGCAGAAGAATCTAATTGTGGAATAAGAATTTATGATAAAAAAATACCAATTGTAGATGATACTAATAAGTTTGCAGAAGAAGTTTTAATTGTTCCAACTGTTTTTGCTATGAATGGAGGTGAAGATTATGAATTGCTTTTTACAATTTCACAGTCTGATTATGAGCAAGTTGATGCAAGTCCGGATATTACAGTTATTGGACATATAACAGAGCAATCGAAAGGGAATTTTATTATTGCATCAGACGGAACAGAAATAGAGATTGAAGCACAGGGCTGGAATCATACAAAATAAAATATTTATTTTTTATTCAACAGTAACAGATTTTGCTAAGTTTCTTGGTTGATCAACATTACAATTACGCATAACAGCAATGTGATAAGATAAAAGTTGCAATGGGATAACTGTTAATAAAGGAGCAATAGCTTCGTGGGATTTTGGAACTTCTATAACATGATCTGCCATATCTTTTATTACAGTATCTCCTTCTGTAACAATAGCTATAACTTTTCCGTTTCTTGCTTTAACTTCTTGTATGTTACTTACAATTTTATCGTAAGAATTGTCTTGAGTTGCAATAACAACAACTGGCATATTTTCATCAATAAGAGCAATAGGACCATGTTTCATTTCAGCAGCAGGATAGCCTTCGGCATGAATATATGATATTTCCTTTAGTTTTAAAGCTCCTTCTAATGCAACCGGGAATAAGTATCCTCTTCCTAAATAAAGGAAATTAGATGCGTTTTTATATAAAGCAGAAATTTCTTTGATTAAAGAGTCTGATTTTAATATTTCTTCAACTTTTGAAGGAATATCTGTTAGTTCTTTTATATATTCTAAATACTTTTTTTCAGAAATTTTATTGTTGTTTTTACCCAATATTATAGCAATCATAGTTAACACTGTAACTTGTGCAGTAAATGCTTTTGTTGATGCTACACCTATTTCAGGCCCTGCGTGAGTATAAACTCCTGCATGTGTTTCTCTTGGTATGCTTGATCCTACAACATTACAAATTCCAAGTACAGTAGCACCAGCTTCTTTTGCAATATTAATTGCAGCTAATGTATCGGCAGTTTCTCCACTTTGGCTAATTGCAATAATAACATCGTCTTTATAAATAATTGGTTTTCTGTATCTAAATTCAGAACCGTATTCTACTTCAACAGGAATTCGTGCAATAGTTTCTATTAAATACTCTGCTACTAACCCTGCGTGCCAAGAAGTTCCACAGGCAATTATAAGAATTCGTTTGGCATTTTCTAATTTAGGCATAACTTCATGCAAACCACCTAATCTTATTTCGGATAAGTCTGAGGCTATCCTACCTCTGAAAGTATCTGTTATTGATTTTGGCTGTTCAAATATTTCTTTGAGCATAAAATGGTCGTAACCATTTTTTTCAATAGAACCAATATCCATACTTAATTTTTGAATAAAAGGTTCAAGTTTATCATTCCCGATTGTTTTAAGAGTTAGTTGGTCTTTTTTTATTACAGCAACATTGTCATTGTTAAGGTATATAACACTATCGGTATGTTCAATTATAGGGGTTGCATCGGATGCTATAAAATATTCCCCTTCTCCTATTCCAATAACTAACGGGCTTCCTTTTCTTGCAGCTATAAGTTTGTCGGGTTCATCTTTGGCAATAATTACTATTCCATATGCACCTATAACTTTAGATAATGCAAGTCTAACTGCCTGTTCTGCATCAATTTCACCTTTTCCTTTAATGTAAATATATTCAATAAGATTTGCAAGAACTTCTGTGTCGGTTTTGCTTACAAAATTATATCCTCTATCTTCTAATCTTTTTTTTAAACGAGAATAGTTTTCGATAATTCCATTATGAATTACTGTAAAATGTCCATTCTCTGAGGTGTGTGGGTGAGCATTTACGTCATTTGGTTCTCCATGAGTTGCCCATCTTGTATGTCCAATGCCAATGTTTCCACTAACATCTTTATTGTAAACTAATTTTTCAAGTTCATTAACTTTACCTTTTTTCTTATATATTTTTGTTCTATTATCAACTATTGCTACTCCGGCAGAGTCGTATCCTCTGTATTCAAGTCGTTTTAATCCGTTTATTATAATAGGGTAGGCTTCTTTATCTCCAATATATCCAACAATTCCACACATAGTTTTATGTTTTTATTTAAGAAAGATTGATTTAAAGTTTAGCATAGCTAATATATAATTTCATTCTGTTTGAATGATTTCCTGTAGTAATAATAGCTCTTGAATTTTTATTATTGCCAAATTGCGTAAATAAATACAATCCATTATTTTCTATATTTCCATCAAGAATATCTCTTATGTATCCTGCAATATCAAATTTGTATGTGCCATTATCTTTATTATATCCAACTCCTAAATATCTTCCACCAGATATAAATTCTCGAAGAGAATAGTATTCGTTTTCAGGGCTATAACCTATTAATGTCATGGCATCAATTGCTGGATAAGTATTTTCCAAACTTAAATAATCAGGTGCAGTTTTTACAACTAACTCGGCTCTGTAAATTACAATATCTCCAAGTTCTTTTAAATCTGTAATAAAAGGCATTTTTATTTTTGTTCTTAAACCACCCATTGATTGGATATATGCAACAGAATCTTGTGGAGAGCTTTCGTTTCCTATTTGAGAATAAAAACTTTGAGAACTATAATCATGTTCAAAAATATTAAATCTTATGTTCGAGCTCATATTTGCCGATGTTTTATAAATATATTCATTTGCTCCGTTATGAGCATATACTTTTATATTAAAATCTGAATTTACTTTAAGTTTTATAATTGCACCGTCATTTCCAATAGATTCTGCTTTTACATATATTCCTTTAAAAAAGTCTTTAAAATTATCGGCAGAAATAATATTTGATTTTAAACTAGCAATTTTATTTGCAAATTCTTGAGTTAATCTAATTGATATTATTGAGTCAGGTATATTTTTTGAAACGATGTCTTTTAGTCCTATTATGGTGTCGGAGTTGGAAATAACATAAGGAGAATCATAATTTCCATAATATGTTGTATCTTTAACTAAATCGTTACCTATCATATAAACAGTAAGGTGCTGAATGTTTTCTGAGTTTCCGTAATGTTCAAGATTTAAAGTGTCTAGAGGAATACTCAAAATAGCAGAGTCAATAGTGTGTTCATCTGTAAATAAAGAATGCTCGCTAAGACCAAATTGGCATACAAAACTTGATTTAGATATTCCGAAAATAGGGTCGGTATATACTCCTAGCATTAATGTTGATGTATTGTCAGAAGCTAGAGTGTCCATTAATAGTGTATATACTTCAATTGACGATGTGTCTATTATATTATAGTCTAGTTTATCTTCTTCTGGTAAGATATTATACCCAATGCCTGTTTTTGTTTCGCATGAAAAAATCAGCACAGAAATGCTGATTAGAACTAAAGATATTATTTTTTTCATTATTTATATTTTGAATTTACCATGTTTGGTAAACTTTAATTATTTAACGTAAAAATATTAATTATAGTATTTTAAAATTAGCTAAGAATATCATCATAAAATTTATCGTAAGCATTTATATACTCCTCTTGATTTTTATATTCAAGAAAATCTTTTTTGCTAGCTTTAATTTGTTTTAAAACGGTTTTGTTAATTTCTTCATTTCCTTGAATAATCGCATCAGAATATTCGATAGCAAGTTTTTGCAAGTTTAAGTAGTTTGCCGGTGCTAGTGTTTTTAGGTCTTGCATTTTAATTCCATCGTATTCCAATTTCTTCTTAATGCTACTATTTAAGTTTCCTTTAAAACTATCATTGTAAGCAGAATAAACAACTTTGGAATTCTCAAAAAGAGGGTCGTCTTTATATGATTTTTTTATAAATAATGGGACAAGTGCAGACATCCATCCATGACAATGAATTATATCGGGAGTCCATCTTAATTTTTTAATTATTTCTATTGCTCCTCTTCCAAAAAAGATCATTCTTTCATCATTGTCGTCAAATAATTTTCCTTCTTCGTCAAACATCATAGCTTTTCTTTTGAAATATTCTTCGTTATCAATGAAGTACACTTGCATTCTTGCCTGTTGAATAGATGTAACTTTTATAATTAAGAAATGGTCTGTATCGTCAATTATTAAGTTCATTCCAGATAAACGAATTACTTCATGCAATTGGTTTCTTCTTTCGTTAATTATTCCGAAACGAGGCATGAAAACTCTTACTTCTTTTCCTTTTTCCTGAATTGCTTGTGGCAAATATCTTCCAATATATGACATTTCTGTTTCAGGTAAGAAAGGCATTATCTCTTGTGAAATATACAGAATTTTTTTCTTTTCCATATAACTGTATCCTTGGTTTTAATATAATTTTGCAAATATACATAAAATCCTTGTTTTTATCAAGTTTATAATTAAAACATCATATTTTTTCTTATTATTGCAAGTTTTATACTTAACCGTATTTATTTATTATATGATAGTAGTAAGAAACAAATTAGATCTTAATTTTCATATTGCAAAGTTTAAGAAAAATAATAAACGAATTGGGTTTATTCCTACTATGGGAGCTTTGCATGATGGTCATATTTCTCTTGTTAAGTGTTCAAAACAGAAAGAAGATATTGTTGTTTGCAGTATTTTTGTTAATCCAACACAGTTTAATAATACTGAAGACCTAACAAAGTATCCAAGAGAAGAAAAAGAAGATATTGAAAAATTAAAAAAAGCTGAGTGTAATATAGTTTTTATCCCGTCTGTTTCTGAGATGTATCCTGAGGAAGATAAAAGAGTATTTGATTTTGATGGTATTGATAAAGTAATGGAAGGGAAATTTAGAAAAGGTCATTTTAATGGTGTAGCTCAAATAGTTTCAAAGCTTTTTTTGTTTGTTAAACCAGATACTGCTTATTTTGGAAGAAAAGATTTTCAACAAGTTGCAATTTTAAAACATCTTAATAAAAATTATTTAAAACATTTAAATATTGAAATTGTTGCTTGCGATATTTTGCGAGAAGATGATGGATTAGCTATGAGTTCTAGAAATAAATTATTAACTCCTGAGCATAGAAAGGCAGCTCCACTTATTCAAAAAGTTTTAAAAAAGTACAAGACTAGTTATGAGGATTTTACTGTGAAAGAATTAATGAAATTAATTGAGGGTGAGATAAATAAAAATAAGTTTTTAAACGTTGAGTATATAGATATTGTTAATAATAATAATCTTAAAACAGTAAGTGAAATTGTTGAAGGAGAGACAACAGCTTGTATTGCTGTATTTGCAGGTAATGTTAGATTAATTGATAATATTTCTTTTTAAAATTTTCATATGACAAATAAACTCAAAATTATTAATGACCCTGTTTACGGTTTTATTAATATTCCTTCCTCTATTCATTTTGATATTATACAGCACCCTTATTTTCAGAGATTAAGAAGGTTAAAGCAATTAGGCTTGTCGTATTATGTTTATCCGGGAGCTACTCATACTAGGTTTGAGCATGCAATTGGTGTTATGCATCTGCTTGGAATAGCTTGTATAGAATTAATACGAAAAGGTCAGGAAATAAGCCCGGAAGAAAAAGAAGCAGTTTTAATTGCCGGTTTGATGCACGATATTGGACACGGGCCATTCTCTCATACTCTTGAAAGAGCATTTATAAAAGATTTAAGCCATGAAGATTTGACTTTACTTTATATGAAGGAAATGAATAATCAAATGAACGGTAAACTTTCACTAGGTATTGAAATTTTTCAAAATAATTACAAAAAGAAATTTCTATATAAACTAATTGCAAGCCAGTTAGATATGGATAGACTTGATTACTTAAAGAGAGATAGCTTTTATTCCGGTGTAACCGAAGGGGGAATAGGAACAGAAAGAATAATAAAAATGCTTAGAGTTTATAATGATGAGCTCGCAGTAGAAGAAAAGGGTATTTACTCGGTTGAGCAATTTATTGTTGCAAGAAGAATAATGTATTGGCAAGTTTATTTACACAAAACTGTTATTGCCGCAGAGGAGATGTTAAAAAGAGCAATTTTAAGAGCAAAACAAGAATCTAATAAAAATGGTGTCTTTGCAACTCCTGCACTAGGCTATTTTTTAGATAATGCATACAATAAGAACTACTCATTTAATGCATCTGATAATTTAAAAACAACAATGGAAACCTTTTCTTTATTAGACGATTCAGATATTATTGTTTCTCTAAAAGAATGGACAAGTCATTCAGATACAGTACTATCTGAATTAAGCAAAAGAATTTTGAATAGAGATTTATTTAAAATTGAAATAGGGACAAATAAATTTGAAGAAAATAAAATTAACAAATTAAAAGAAAAGGCTCAGGAAAAATATAACTTAAAACAAGAAGATGTCAATTTTTTTGTGTTTACAGATATAATAAAAAATAAAGCATATAGCACAGAAAATGATTCAAGAATTAATATAATATTGAACTCCGGCAAGATTTCTGATATTGCAAAAGCATCTGACTTGTCTAATATTGAGGCATTATCTAAAACAGTAGAAAAATATTATTTATGTTACCCAAAAGAATTAGAATAAATTTTATTAATAAACTTGTTAAAATTTGTTAATTTTTTATTAATTTTGTAGAAAAAACAGGAATGAAGTTTTCAGCAAAGCAAATTGCCGATTTATTAGAAGGGAAAGTTGAAGGTAATTCTGATGTAAAAGTCAATAATATTTCAAAAATTGAAGAAGGAAAAGAAGGAACACTTTCATTTCTTGCCAACCCTAGATATACACAATATATTTATACTACAGAAGCCTCTGTAGTACTTGTAAACAAAGATTTTAAGCCAGAGAAAGAAGTAAAAACAACAATGATTAGAGTTGCTGATGCATATCAGGCATTTGCTTCATTATTAGAAGTTTATCAGCAATATAAAAATAATAAAACAGGGATATCAGAGAGAGCAAATGTTGAAACTTCTTCAAAAATTGGAGAAGATGTTTATATTGGAGCAGGAACTTATATTGGAGAGAATACTATAATAGGAAATAATACTAAAATATATCCAAATTCGTTTGTTGGAGATAATGTTGTTATTGGAGAAAATACAATAATTTTTTCAGGAACAAATATATACTCAGAATCTATAATTGGAAGTAATTGTACTTTCCATTCTGGGGTAGTTATTGGGAGTGACGGGTTCGGTTTTGCACCACAAGAAGGAACGGAGTTTAAGAAGGTGCCTCAAATAGGGAATGTTATAATTGAAGATAATGTTGAAATAGGTGCAAATACAACTATTGACAGAGCAACAATAGGATCAACAATTTTACGAAAAGGAGTTAAATTAGATAATCTAATACAAGTTGCACATAATGTTGAAATAGGAGAGAATACCGTAATAGCTGCACAGTCTGGGATGGCAGGTTCTGCAAAAATAGGTAAAAATTGTATGATAGGTGGACAAGTTGCAATTGCCGGACATATAACAGTTGCGGATAATGTAAAAGCAGGAGCAAAAACAGGAATAGCTCAAAGTGTTAAAAATGAAGGTGCAATTTTGCAAGGAGTTCCCGCAATGGAACTTAGAAGTTTTTATCGCTCAGCAGCAGTTTTTAAAATATTGCCTGATATTAAACGAAAAATTGATAAATTAATAAAAGAAGAAGAAAATAACTAAGGTTTATACATAATTATTGATGTTTGCATTAAGTTAAAAAAACCACTTAAAAAAATGGCAGAAAAACAAAGAACAATCCAAAAAGAAGTTAGCCTAAAAGGAAGAGGATTACATACAGGACAAGAAGTAAATATTACCTTTAAACCTGCCAAAGAAAATACAGGTTATGTTTTTAGAAGAGTTGATTTGGAAGGAAGCCCTGAAATACAAGCATTAGTAGATAATGTTGTGGAAACTTCAAGAAGTACTGTTTTGCAACAAAATGGAATCTCAGTTGGAACAGTTGAACACCTTCTTTCTGCCGTATATGGAATAGGAATTGATAATGTAATTATTGAAATTGATGCACAAGAAATGCCAATTCTTGATGGAAGTTCCCAACTATATGTTATGGTTTTAACAGAAGCAGGAATAACAGAACAAGTAGCAGATAGAGAATATTTTTATATTGATGAAGCTATAACATTAATTGACGATGTTAAAGATAGTACAATTTTAGCCTATCCAGCAGAAGAATTAAGTCTAAATGTAATGATTGACTATAATTCTACTGTTCTTGGAAATCAATATGCAAGTTTGGAGTCTTTATCTGACTATAGAACAGAAATTGCACCCTGCAAAACATTTGTATTTTTTAAAGAGCTTGAATTGTTACTGAAAAATAACTTAATAAAAGGTGGGGATTTAAGTAATGCTCTTGTAATTGCAGATAAAAATTTTAGTCAAAAAGAGCTAGATAGAGTTGCAGATTTATTTCATAAAGAGCATAAAACATTCACAGGAAAAGGTGTTCTAAATGAAAAAGACATGACTTTTTCAAATGAGCCTGCTCGTCATAAACTTCTTGACCTACTTGGAGATATGGCATTGATTGGAATGCCAGTTAAAGGAAAAATATTCGCATCAAAACCAGGACATTTCACTAATATTTTATTTGCAAAAAAAATAAGAGAACAGATAAAAAAGAATAAGCGAAAAAATAAAGTGCCCATTTATAACCCCAATTTACAACCAGTTTATGATATAAATGAAATTCAGAAAATACTACCACATCGTTCTCCTTTTTTATTAGTTGATAAAGTTATTGAACTTACAAATGAATACGTAGTAGGAGTGAAAAATGTTACAATGAATGAACCTTTCTTTTCAGGTCATTTTCCAAAAGAACCAATTATGCCGGGAGTTTTAATTGTTGAGGCTATGGCACAAACAGGAGGAATTTTGGTGTTAAATTCGGTAGATGATCCAGAAAATTATTTAACATATTTTCTTAAAATTGAAAATGTAAAATTTAAACAGAAAGTTGTTCCCGGAGATACTTTAATTTTTAAACTAGAATTAAGTTCTCCTATTAGAAGAGGAATAGCAAATATGAAAGCACAAGCATTTGTTGGAGAAAATTTAGTAACAGAAGGAGACTTAATGGCTCAAATTTCAAAAGTAAAATAGTAGTTTTATTAAAAATAGTAAAAAAAATAATTGAGTTGTTTTTTGTATTATTAAATAATATTTTTGCAGCTAATTAGTTATATAATTATAGAAAAATGAAAAGCCCATTAGCAAATATACATCCCAAAGCAAAAATTGCAGAAAGTGCAATAATAGATCCTTTTGTTAGTATTTATGAAGATGTGCTTATTGGAGAAAGAACACATATTCAAGCAAATGTTGTTATTATGAATGGAGCACGTATTGGAAACGATGTAAAGATTTTTCCGGGTGCTGTTATATCTGCTGACCCTCAAGATTTAAAATATAAGGGAGAAAAAACAACTGTTGAAATTGGCGATGGAACAATTATAAGAGAATTTGCAACAGTAAACAAAGGAACTGTTGCAAAAATGAGAACCATTGTTGGCAATAAATGTCTTATTATGGCTTATTCTCATGTTGCACATGATTGTATTTTAGGAAACAATGTAATTTTAGCAAATGCTGTGCAATTGGCAGGCGAAGTTGAAGTTGATGATTTTGCTATTATAGGAGGAGGAACTTTAGTGCATCAATTTACTAAAATAGGAGAACATGTTATGGCACAAGGCGGTTTGTTGCTCGCAAAAGATGTGCCTCCTTTTGTTAAAGCTGCTCGTGAACCTGTGTCTTATGCAGGACTTAATTCAATTGGATTAAGGCGTAGAGGGTTTTCAAATGAAAAAATTAACTATATTCAAGATATATACAGAATAATTTTTAATAGTGGGCTTAATTATAAAGATGCAATAAAAAAAGTTGAAATTGATATTGAAGAGTCAGTTGAAAAAACTCTTATTTTGAATTTTGTGAAGAAATCAAAAAGAGGTTTAATTACAAGTTATACGTAGTATTTTCTTAATCTAAACTAAATTTTCGTAATCTTCTCCTCTATTCATCCCCTCTAACTTAGTCTTGTATTTTTTGCCGTATTGATCCCAAATAGCAATAAAAAGTGCAGTAAGTAATGGACCTGCAAGAAAACCTATTACTCCCATCCATAAAAGTCCTCCTAAACTTGCAATAAGAGCCATTGCCGTGTGCATACCACTTTTTCCTGCATCTAATTTTGGGCGAATAATATTTTGGTTTATAAGAACAACTCCTGTTCCTGCTCCCAACAAAATAAAAGCAGTTGTATTATCTCCAATTAAAAAATGAATTAATACGGTTGGTATTAATATGCTATTAGTACCAAGCAATGGAATAATCGATAATCCTGCCATAATTATTCCCCAAAACACAGGCGAAGGAATTCCGAGAAGTGCAAACAATATTCCTCCATATGTTCCTTCAATAATTCCTAACATGAAAGAATTTATTACTATTCCATCAGTAACTCTTTCAATATTATACATTAATTCAATTTCGTCTTCATCTTTCAAGGGTATTAGAAATTGAAGCCTTTCAATAAGAGCATCTCCATCAGCGAACATATAATACATGAGAAAAAGCATAATAAAAACATGAATTAAAGTGTAAGATAAACCTGTAAAAGTTTTTTCTATTATGGTAACAGTCCAATCTGTTGCTGTTGAAACAAAACTGTCAATTCTTTTTTCAAAATCTGAAAGATGTAAATCTTGAACATAATCTTTCAAAACAGGAATGTCTGAAAAACGAGTTTTAATTTTTTCTTCTGTAAGTTGTTCTTTTATTGCCGGCCATTGTTTTTTTATTTTTGTGTAGTTTTCACCAGCTTCATTTGCAACAATTAAAGCTATGAACATCAATGGAATAACTATTACAAAAACAACAAGTAAGCTGGTAATTCCTGCTGCTTTTTTTTTATTTCCTTTGAATTTTCTAACAAGCCAACGATAAGGTCTTTTAAATAGAATAACAAGAATAAGAGCTAAAAAGGCATCTCCTATAAAAGGCTTTAATATATTGAAAAAGGCAATTGAAAGCGATATTAATATTAAAAAAAAGAAAATTTCTTGAAGTGAGATTTTTATTTTATTTCCCATTATTTCTCAGGTTTATGTGTTTTTAAAGAAATTGTTTTTTTAATTGTTATTGGCCAAGAATATGCAGGTTCAGAGTCTTTTGAATGTTTAATACTGACTATTCCTTTTACGTTTTGAACTTCTATCGATTTTTGAATTATGCCTGATGCATTGTTTATAATATCATTTCCTGTAGATGTTCCTTTCATATCATAATTAAAGAAGATGTTATTTAGAATTAAAGTTTTATCTTTTTTTGTTGAAATCTTTGAGCTTTTATTGATATATGATGAGTTCTTATCTACTTCTGTACAGGTATAATTTGTATTATATATATCTATGATGTTTATTGTTACTGTATCATTATTAGTCCATCTTTGTTGTATATTTATTTTTGTATCGGGAAATTTTACAGGAAATAATAATTCTGATAATACACTTTTACTGAAATATTCATTTGAGAGTTCGTCTGTTTTATTTAAAGAATCTTCAACAGAATAAAAATCTAATTTGTTAATTTTAAGAATTTTTCCTTTTTTATTTATTGTTAAATAAACATTCCTGTTTATAAAAGAACTTAGTAGTTTAGTTTCAAATGATGTTTTGTTTTCTGTACTGTCGGTATCAAATATATCAAGACTGTTTTGTATTTTTATTTTGTAGTTTATTTTTTTATATGCAAACTCAATATAATATGTTGTGTCTGAGGGTTTTCCTTTGACATAGAAAGAGTATTTAAGAAAGTCATTTTTATTTATGTTTTGATTTTCTCCCATTATTTCTTGCTTTGTTTCAGATAGTGATCTATATTCATAAATATATTCATCTCCAATTTTTAGATTTAGTTCTAAATTTATTTTTTTTTGAGATACACTATGTTTTATTGAGAAAAATGTTATAAATATTATTATAAAGAATTTCATTCGTGGATTTAATTATTTAGTATTTGTCAAATTTAATATAAAAAATCATTATACGGATAACGAATTTTATGTACTCTTACAACTTCTTTATAAATTGCATCTTTTAAAATGTTGAAATTTTGTTTCTTTTTTGCCGAAATAAAAACAGAATTTTTTTCTTTTGCAAACCACATTTTTTTTAAATCTTCAAGAGAATAGTTTTCTTTTAAAATTGGAGTTAAGTCATCATCGTCTTTTTTTGTATATTTAAAATTGTCAATTTTGTTAAAAACTGTAAAAGTTTTTTTATTTCCTGCACCAATTTCCTCTAATGTTTTGGTTACAACATCAATTTGTTCTTCAAAATTTGGGTGTGAAATGTCCACAACGTGGATTAAAATATCAGATTCTCTTACTTCATCCAGAGTTGATTTGAATGATTCTACTAAATGATGAGGGAGTTTTCTTATAAAACCAACAGTGTCAGCTACCAAAAAAGGTAGATTTTCAATTACAACTTTTCTTACAGTTGTGTCAAGAGTTGCAAAAAGTTTATTTTCTGCAAAAATATTTGATTTGCTTAAAAGGTTCATTAGGGTAGATTTCCCAACATTTGTGTATCCTACTAATGCAACTCTTACTAATTTTCCTCTGCTTTTTCTTTGAACTGTTTTTTGCTTGTCAATTTTCTCAAGTTTTTTTTTAAGAAGAGCAATTTTATCTTTTACAATTCTCCTGTCAGTTTCAATTTCTTTTTCTCCGGGACCTCTTAACCCAATTCCCCCTTTTTGTCTTTCCAGATGTGTCCACATTCCTTTAAGACGTGGCATAAGATATTGGTATTGAGCAAGTTCTACTTGTGTTTTTGCATGTGAGGTTCTAGCTCTATTTGCAAAAATATCAAGAATTAAGTTTGTTCTGTCAAGAACTTTGCAATCTATTGCTTTTTCAATATTTCTGAGTTGTGAAGGACTTAATTCATCATCAAAAATAATTGTATCGACTTTATTTTCTTTTACATAAGTTTTAATGTCGTTAAATTTTCCAGAGCCTACAAATGTTTTAGGATCCGGATTGTTACGTTTTTGCTTGAAGTGTTTTTTTACGATTGCTCCTGCTGTTAATGCCAAAAATTCTAACTCGTTTAAATATTCATTTACTTGGTCTTCGGTTTGTTGTTGGGTTATAATCCCTACTAAAACTGCTGTTTCTTTTTCTTGTTTAATTCTTTTTTCAATCATTTGTTTTTTTGTTAGGAGTTGGTTTTTGCTTGTTTGCTGTATATTTTGTGATTAAAGTAAGTAAAAAAAAACAGCCGTATATAAACACGGCTGTTTTTTTTAAAAAAATATTTAGTATTAATTTAACCTGAATGTAACAGGAAGTGTGTACCAAACATTTACTTTTTTACCGTTTTGTTCTCCCGGCTTAAATTTAGGAAGTTTTTTTACAACTTTAACTGCTTCATCGTCAAGCAAAGGGTCAACACCTTTTTGTTTTATTACTTGTCCTATTCTCCCGTCTCGTTTCACTTCAAATTTCAAATAAACAGTACCTTGAATTCCATTTTCTTTAGCAACGGTTGGATAAACAACGTTTTTTCCTATCCATTTTCTAAGGGCATTTACTCCACCCGGAAATTCTGGCATATTTGTAACATGAATAAATATTTTGTCTTCAGGTTCTTCTTCAACAACTTCTAATTCAACTTCCTCTTCTTCGTCAAACTCCTCAAAAGTAAATTCATTGTCAGTAATATCTTCGTTGTTTTCAACAATTTCTATAATTTCAACAGTTTGTTGTTGTTGTTGCTCTTGCGGTTGCTCAGGAGGTTCAATTTCTTCGTTTTGTTGTGTTATTTCCATTAATTCTTCTTCTTCAACAAGTTCGTCATTACTAAAATCTGCTGTGTTTGAAGATGATTGCCAACTGAAAGCAGAAACAAGAATTCCTATACTTATAACTAAACTTATTCCTAAGAATAGCAGTTTAAATTTTTCAAGATTTGCTTTTGGATTTTTTTTAATTTCCATTTTTTCTATTTTTTAAAAAGTTAAAATATTGTTAAATTTTGACATTAACTTTTGACTGCCTCAAAGTTAATTATTTTTTTGTTTCTGAAAAACAAAATTTTTGAATGTTGATTTGATTTAGTTTAATCTGAATGAAATTGGCATTGAAAACCATACATTTACTTTTTTTCCATTGTTAATTCCCGCTTTAAATTTTGGTAGTTTTTTTATTACTCTAATTGCTTCTTTGTCAAGAAGAGGGTCAATACTTTTAAGAATTTCAACTTTTCCTATGCTTCCTGTTTTTGTAACTTCAAACCTTAAATAAACAGTTCCTTGTATTCCTATTTCTCGTGCTTGTGTAGGATAATTTACATTTCTTGCAATAAAAGTTCTAAGTGCATTTGTTCCTCCTGGAAATTTTGGCATTGTGGATGCAATTATTAGTGTTGTTTTAATTGGTTCGTCAATATTTACTGTCTCAAGTATTGGGTCTTCTCCTGTCCATATTTTTATTGAAGTGTCTATTTTTGTTTCATTTTCTACTTCTTTAAAAACGTCTGAAATAACTGTTTTTATTTCTTTTTTGTTAACTTGTTCTGGTTCTGGCGGGTCAGGTTCTTTAGTGTTTGTTATTATAATTTGTTCTTCATCAATAATCTTTCCAATGTCAAAAATTTGTATGATTTTTTCTGATTTATAACTAAATGCAGAAACTATTAATGCAATTGCAATTATTAATCCTAATGATAAAAACATTGTTCTTGTTTTTTCAATGTTTGCGTTTAAATTTTTTTTCTTTTCCATTTCGTTTAATTTTGAGTATTAATAATATGTTTAGATATTTTTTATTTTTTAATATTCATGAAAATAATCGGTAAAATTTGTTCGCTTTTAATTGGATTATTTATTGATTTTGCGGGTATCCAATCCGGCATTTCTTTTATTAATCTTTTTGCTTCATTGTCTATTGTTGGGTGAATACTCCTTATTACTTTTATATTTTTTATTTTACCGTATTCTGAAATTTTAAATTTTACATAGACTCTTCCTTGTATGTTTTTTTTCAAGGCTTCTTTTGGGTACTTTAAATTTTTTTCAAAATATTTGACTAATGCTTCTTTTCCTCCTTTAAATTTTGCTTGCTCTGTTATTTTTGTGATTAGTATATTTGGGTTTGGTTTTTTAACTCTTTGTTTATCAAGAGTTATCGTGTCAATTGTTAGTTTTATTTGAATATAGTTATTTGGAACTTCTTCAATATTTTTACTTTCGTAGTTGAATATTCCCAGCATTATAAGTAAAGCTATAATTAGGCTTATTTGTAGCAAGAGCCCTCTGCTTTGTTCTAGTATGTTGTTTTGTTTCCTCAAATTTGGTTTATTAATAAAAGTTTTCCGGGTCAATTGCTTTTGTATTTTTCAATAACTCAATATCAATTTTTGGGTACAACCTTATGTCTCCGCTTTGTCCTATTATTTTTGCTTTTCCAATTTTATCTCCTTTCATAACTGTTGTTTTGTATAAACCTTTATATTTAATTGTGTATCCATCTTTTAATTTTTCTGTTATTGTGAATTCTTTTAAACCAAAAATATCTTTTTCTTCAATATTTGTTATTTTCCCAGTTTGTACTGAAAAAATATTTGAAAAACTTTTTATTTCGTAGCTTGTTTCTTTGTGTGAAATTCTTAGGTTTTTAAATTTTTTATTTTCAAAATACGGACTTATTATTTTGTAAGAGCCTTTTTTAAATGGTAAGTAAAATTTATTTTGAGTTTCTTGTTTGTTAATTGCGTATGTATTTATTGTTGAGATTATTATCCATGTTGTAAATATTGTTAATAATAGAACCGGAATTGAAATTGCAAAACGTTTTTTTCGTATTTTTTCTGTTTCGGGGAATGTTATAAGTTTTATTCTACTTGTAATTTCTTCCTCTGAAAAACTGCTTATTGAAATTTCGTGAGATTGGTGTGTTGCAAGTTTTACAATTAATTTTGAATAGTCGGGAACGTTTTTATTTCCTGTTAATTTATTATCAACAATAAATTCGTGAATAAATTTAATGTTTGCTGAAATTAATCTTGAAATAGGGTTGAACCAAAATACAGCTCTAAATGTTTCAAAAATTATATTGTCAATTGTGTGTTTTTGTTTAGCATGAATTTTTTCGTGAGTTGTTATTTGTTTTTTTTCTTTATCATTAAGTTTTTCAAAATCGTTATTTACAAAAATATCATTAAAAAAACTAAATGCCGGACTGTTAGTGTTTGTTTTTATAATATTGAAATTTCCATCTTTTATTATTTCTCCTTTTCTTTTTATATTCATTATAGAAAATATACTTTTTAATATAATGAATGTGTACCTAACAAAACCAGAGAGCCAAACAATAAATAAAATTTCAGTAATTTTGATATTATCCAAAAATGATTTTTCGTTGTTTAAAAAACTGTTTTCTATATTAATAAATGTATTATTTCTTGTTTTTGAAACTCTAATAATGCTTTCAATTTTATACCTTAAAATGTCAGCATTAAATATTTCCGGCAAGAGAGGAATAAGTATGCTAACTAACAGAATTAGATAAAAAAAGTATCTGCTCCAAACAAAATATGCCAATTTGAAATACAAATATCTGTAAAACAAGAAAAATATGCTTGTTAAAATTGATACTTCCAATATGTATATTAAAAAATTTTGCATTATTTTATTTTTTTGTGCCGTCGTTCTCTTCAATCAATTTCATCATTGCTTCAATATCTTTTTCCTTAAGTTTGTTTTCTTTTATCATGTGTGAAACTACTTTTTGATATGAATTGTCAAAATAATCTGCCATTACCGATTTGAAAATATGTTTTCTGTACTTCTTTTTAGAAATTTTTGGAGAATATTCATAGGTGTTGCCATATTGTTTGTATTTCAGGAAATCTTTTTTTTCTAAAATTCTTACAACAGAAGAAATTGTGTTGTACGGCGGATTGTCTTTTAGTTTCTTAATAACATCTTTTACAAACCCTTTTTTTATGTCCCAAAAAATTTGCATTATTTCTTCTTCTCTTTTAGTTAAGGCTTCCATATTATTTGTTTTTTATTTATATAACGCAAAAGTATAACTATTATTTCAATTATACAACTTATTTTTAGATAATCTAACGTAAAGATAAGTTATATGACTGCAAAGTGCGTTTATTTGTTGGGTTTTAAGAAATTTTTAAAATAAAAGTTTATTAAATTTAAAAGATTTATATATTTTTGTTTTTTTTAAAATGGGGGCATTAACTCAGTTGGCTAGAGTGTCACACTGGCAGTGTGGAAGTCATCGGTTCGAATCCGATATGCTCCACTTGTTATTTAGAAGATTTTTCGTATAAAGATTTTAATTAGTTTATAAATAAAAAAAGCCTTGCTTAATTGCAAGGCTTTTTTAAAATTGAGGGAGTAAATTTATTTTGTTAAGGCTTCCAAAGTATCTTCAATATACCCGGGTGTGCTTACAATTTTCATAAATTGCCCCATTGTTAATTCAGGCCAGTGAAGTGCTAAACGGTATTTTCCGTGTAGCATTAAAACTTTTTTATCAATTACAATTATTTCATAGGGCATTGCAGCAATATGGTCTTCTCCTATTGTTGGAAGAAAATATGCTTCGCCATCCTTTTTGCTTTTTAGGGCAACTCCATATATTGCAATTTTAGATTTTGCGAATTTCATTCTGTACACTTTTGAAGTGCTACCTTTTCCTGCTTTAAGGTTTTTTTCAATAGTAGAGCAGGCTGTTTCAAAAGATTCCATTTGGTTCAGTTCAACAGGGTCTGTAAAATATGGCATGCCCATCATGTAATGATATTTTTTAAGGTCTTTTTTAGATAGTTCTCCGCCAAAAGCTGAATAGTTATCTCCCATTGATTTTAGAATTTCATGAACTTCGTTTGAAATAACTTTTAATTTGTCATAACTGCTTGTTGTATTTCTTAAATATGCATAAAAAATGTATTCAGGATTTAAAAGGCTTATAGTAAGAACGTTACCTTTTTTTAGAATTCCAAATTTCATTATTGCAGCAAGAGCTTTATGAGTTTTTCCATAGAGGGCTATTCCATAAAGTTTTTTGTTGGTAAATGAAAGAACATACATATTTGCTTTTCCTTCTGGATTGTATCCGCCAAGGAGAGTATATCCTTTTTCTTTGAGTTTAGTTTTTAGTTTTACTTTTATGTCATTTATATTTCCTTTTGTAGTAACTTTGTAGTAAGAGCTAAGTTTGTCTTGTGAATTTGCATTTATCGATATTAAAAATATTGAAATTAGAAGAATAATTTTTGATAGTGATTTCATTTTTTTGAGTTTTAATTTATAAAATATCTAGATATTACAAAGTATGTATATTTATAAGTTTTTAAATATGATAAAAGTCAGGAAATGTTTATTATTTTGATGTTATTTGACATATTTATTTCTACTATATAATATTGTATTTGTTTAGGAAATACTATAAAATAGAATTTGAGCTAGGCTATAAGAATTGCTACTCCTCCTGAATATCCTCCCCCAAAAACTGAAAAAACAAGTGTTTCTCCTTTTTTAATTTTTGAAATGTTTTGAGATAATGCGAGTGGAGAACTAGCACAACCAGTATTTCCTAATTCTTTAATGTTTAGAAAGATTTTATTTGTAGATATTTTTAATTTTTTTGCAACTTTTTTAATTATTCTGATATTTGCTTGGTGAGGAATTAAATAATCAATCTCATCAATGCTCATATTGTTTTTGCTCAATAATTCTTTAACTAGTTCCGACATATACTTCACAGCATTTATGTACACATCTTGTCCGTGAGGCATTTTAATTCCGCCTTTATTTGGTTGCAAAACAACTCCTTTGTTTCCTTCCCCAATATTTGCAAGTCCGTATGTTAGAATGTCTTTAATGTATATATCATTTTCAGATAATCTTTCTTTTGAAATTAAAACAGCCACTGCTGCATCTCCCCACAAATGTCCTGCAATTGGGTCTTTTGGGTTATAGTATGCAGTATTATGTTCGGAAGCAATTACTAGTGCTTTTTTAGCTTTTTTTATTGCAAAATATCCTTCTACAATTTCAAGTGCATTAACAAAAGAAGAACATGCTGATGAAATTGAAACAACTTTTGTATTTGAAATTTTAAAATGGTTTTGAATTGCATGAGCTAAAGTTCCAACTGTATCAAAAGGAGAATATGTTGCTCCAATAATAAAATCAACTTCTGTTATTGAAAAGTTTAATTTGGATGATAGATTTTCACATGCTTTAACAGCCATTGTGTTTGTGTTTTCGTCTTCTCCTGCTTTGCTTCTGGTTTTAATTCCGGTTCTTTGAAAAATCCATTCTTCATCGGTTCCGTTTTTATTAAAAAACCAACTATTAGGAACTCTTTCTTTTGGAATATAATGAGATATTTTGTTGATATACATATGTGAGTTAGTGCAAAGTTGAATAAAATAGTCTTTAAAAGTGAAACAGTTGAATTGTGCTATCTTCAAGTTGTGTTTGTTCTTCTTTCCCAAGATAGTCCACTACATAAACATATTTTAAATTTTTAAAATCTTGATTTAGTTTTACTTTTATTTTGTAGAAACTGTTTTTCTTTTCAAATTCATAAACTGTTCCTATAGTTATTCCTTCTGGAAATAAGGAAGAAAACCCCGATGTTACAATTTTATCCCCTTTATATAATGAGGAATAATCAGGAATGTCTGATAAAATAATATATTTATAATCTTCTTTATCCCAATTTAATGTTCCAAAATAATTTGTTCTTATAACTTTTGCACTTAATCTCATTTTTGAGTTTAATAATGAAATTACTGTACAATAATTATTACTGACTGCCGAAACTACTCCAACTGCACCGGAATTAGAAATAACAGCCATGTCTTCTTTAATGCCTTTGTTTTTGCCAATATTTAATGTTATTATATTATTTGGTTTATGAACAGAATTTTTAATTACAGTTGCAGAATGATAAAAATATCCGGTGTTTTCAATTTTTTTTGAAAAAATAACTCTATTATCAGGTAATTCTTTTTTTTTGTTTTTAAGTAGTTCGTTTTCTGCTTTTAGGATTTCGTTTTGATGTATAAGCTGAAAATAATTACCAACAAAACTTATTTTTTCATTAAATAAACCTGAGACAAAATTTGCTGATGACGTAAATATAGTTGTTTTTTCGGTATTCCTTACAGCAAGAAAAATTGAAATTGATTCTAATATTAAAAACATTATAAAAAAGTAGGAACTTAATATAAGTTTAAATAAGTTTTTCACCTGTTCAAAGTTCTATAATCAATTAGTATTAAGCGTATTAATAGCTTTTAATTTGTTAAACTTGTGTGCTTTGCTTATAAGAACACTTACATTTAACAGAAAGAAATAAACATTATTTATCATGTTTATTTGTGTCAAATTTTATTTAATTCATTAATCTAATGTTCGGTTTTTTATAAGGTTATTTTATCTTTTCAGAAACTCAAATTTATCAACATTTTTCAGAGCGATTCCCGTCCCTCTCGCAACTACGTGAAGAGGGTCTTCTGCAATGTGAAATTTAATGTTAGTTTTTTCTGATAATCTTTTGTCTAGTCCTCTGAGAAGAGCTCCGCCACCTGCTAAGAATATTCCTTTTTCGTGAATGTCTGAATACAATTCAGGAGGAGTTTTTTCTAACACGCTTATTATTGCAGATTCAAGTTTTGCAATTGATTTGTCAAGACAATGTGCAATTTCATCATGGGAAACGGGAATTTCTATTGGTAAAGCAGTCATTTGATGAGGTCCTCTAACAATAAATTTTTCAGGGACTTCATCAATCTCAACCATTGCAGCACCAACTTTTATTTTAATTTTTTCTGCTGTTCTTTCTCCGATTTTGATGTTATGCTGGTGTCGCATATATTCTCTAATGTCTTGTGTGAAATCATCGCCTGCAATACGTAAGGATTTGTTACTAACAATTCCTCCAAGTGAAATAACCGCAATTTCAGTTGTTCCGCCTCCTATATCAACAACCATGTTTCCAGCAGGGGCTTCAACGTCAATTCCCATTCCGAGTGCAGCAGCCATAGGTTCAAAAATCATGTAAACATCCCTTGCTCCGGCGTGTTCTGCTGAATCTCTTACTGCACGTATTTCTACCTCAGTACTTCCTGAGGGTATGCAAATAACTAATTTTAAAGATGGTGAAAAGAATTTTGATTTAGATGTTCCCATTTTAATTAGCTCTCTTATCATGAGTTCAGCTGCCATAAAATCTGCAATTACTCCATCTCGAAGAGGTCTGATTGTTGTTATTCCTTCATGGGTTTTCCCGTGCATTTGTCTTGCTTTGTTCCCAATTGCAATTAGTTTGTTGTTAGCACCTAATGCTACAATTGATGGTTCATCTACAACAATTTTATCATTTTCTATAATAATTGTATTTGCAGTACCTAAATCTATTGCTATTTCTTTATTTAAAAAACTAAATAATCCCATTATATATTTTAATATTTTTTATTCCTGAAAAAAACTCTCCGGTATATATCTTTGTAATACAGCGAAGAGTTTGCGTTTATTTATATTTTTTTATTTTCATTCAAAAATATGTGTTTCAGATTTTGTTGAAACTTCAATCATTTTATTGTATTCTTCTTCGCTCAAATCTTCATAATAAAAATTAACAGGATTTACGGGTTTTCCATTTATCCTTACTTCATAATGAAGATGAGGAGAAACCGAACGACCAGTGCTTCCAACAAGTCCTATTATATCTCCTCTTTTTACTTTTTGTCCTTTTTTAACTAAAATTTTGCTTTGGTGAGCATAATAAGTAATATATCCGAAACCGTGGTCAATTTTCACAATATTTCCATAACCGCCAGAAGAACCACTTGCTTGAATAACTATTCCGTCTCCCGTGGCATGGATTTTTGTTCCTCTTGGTGCAGTTAAATCAACGCCTGTATGCATTTTCCAAACGCCCAAAATAGGATGAAGTCTTCTTCCGAAAGAAGATCCAAATCTTGTTAATTCATCAAGAGCAATTGGTTGTATTGCAGGAATTGCAGCGGCCATTTTTTCTTTGTTTTTTACAAGTTCAAAAATGTCTTTATATGAATTTGATTGAACTAGCATTACATTTGAAATGATATCTGTTTTTTTTGATGTGTTAATCAATAAGTCAGAATTTTTATATTTTTTAAACGATTGATACCTGTCGCTACCCCCAAAACCTGCTTTTCGTTTTGTTTCGGAAATTGGTTTTGCTTGAAATATCATTCTGTAAACATTATCATCTCTATTTTGTAATATTTTTAAGGTTTGTGTTGTTTGAGCAAGTTCCTTATTGTAAAGATTAAATTTTTGCTTTAGTGCATCGGTTTTTTCAGATAAGTATAACTCTTCTGGGCTTATCACAAAAGATGTGAAAATATAGAATAGTAAAATTCCTGTAACTACAGACATTAAAGCTTTAGGAAGAAAAGTTTTAATAATACTTTTTAAAAAAAGTTTTTCTTGAAACTCGTATGTTAATGTTTTAGGATTAAATTTATAATGATTATTTGTCATGACAATTTTATTAAATTTAATGTCATAGTAATATAGTTTTAGGTGTTTTCAGAATTAATCGCCAAAAATAGGTATAATATATTTAAAAACATAATTTTTAAGATTGTTTTTTTTCTAAAATCATGAAAGTTGATAACATATAATTATCTGAACAACAAAGGATAAAGAAAAACATAATAGTTAAATGTATAAAAGTTTTAATTTATAAAATAGAAAGGTAAACAATTATTTAAGATTTTAGAAGAAATCTGTTGTTTCATTAAAAATTCTAGATGTGATACCGAGATAAATTATTGTATTATTTTTTTTGTAAGTTTTATTAGAAATTAATTTTTTATAAGTGCCTATTTCTATTCTTAAATTATATTTTGGATTTACTATGTAAGAGAAATTAAAATCTATAAATGACATATTTGTTTTTTCTCCTTGCAAAATAGATATTTTATAGTCATTTGGTCTTAGATTGTATGAGTTATATATATTACCTCCATAGCTGATTGTGTCAATATCATATCCTTTTTTTTCAAAAATCATTTTAGCTCTTATTGAAAATCTTTTTTTATTGTATCTAATAATTGAAATTGCTTCTGCAAAATTAGCCCCTGATGGATGTGCTAAATTTTGATGATAATTTCCATAATTTATATTTGAAATTGCGCTTTCAGAAATAGTTGTTCCATGAGAATATGTGTATGGTTTAACAATATTTATCTCGGCTCTAAAAAATAAGCCATAAATATTAAGGAAGTTATAAGCTTTTAAACCTGCTTGGGCTCCAAATTTATTACCCCACCATCCTGATGATTTTTTTAGTTCTGAAATAATTAAATCGTCTAAAATAAATTGAGAATATAGGTGTAAAGATTTAAAAAGCCTTAAATTTAGACCAAATCCCATTAATGAATTGTCGGCAGTTCCTGAATAAAATTCTACAGGGCGATAAAAAATTAAAGGATTGAAATATGCAGCCTCATAACCTTTTTTATTTCCGCGGATATCATAAGGGTTTGTAATAATTGTTTCAAAGAAATTGAAGTTTATTCTTTTTGAGATATTCAGGCTAAAATAATGAGTGAAAGTTGCCTTTTTAAAAAAATTAAAACTTTGCTTACCATTAAAAAGTTCAAAATCATTGAGTTTAGCTGCTAACCAAATATATTTTATTCTCCAAATATCTATTGTTGCTTTTATGTATGGATATGAATTGCTATTGTCTGAAAGAAAAAGAGAGCGATAACCATTTCCAAAAAAATGTTTTCCGTTTCCTAGGTGAAAATAAATATTTTCATTTGCTTGATATGTTAGTTCGCCTGAAAAAGAAACATATGAGTAATTGTTTCCGTTGTTATTTAAAAATTTACCAAAATGAGGAATAATACCAAATGAATCAGCAAAATTTGTTTGAGAATCTGATAAATCAACGTTTGAATAAAAAAAGTTTGATGTTAAAAAGAGTTTATTTTTTACATTAGAATTAAGACTTAATCCAATTCTGTTATCAAGTAGTATTGAAGATGTTGTTTGATTGTAGTTTATAAGAGAATGAAATATTGGGTTTATTTTCAGAAAGGATTTGTTTTTTTCAATTTTAATTAAATCATAATTAAAAAGTTTGTTTAGTAATTTAGATTTAACAGGAATAATTGATGGCTTTTTAAAGTTTTTAAAATCTTTTGGGATGTATGGTTTTATTGAAAAATGAAACTTATTATTTGATGATATTGATTTTTCATTTTGATAAATTAGCTCAGAATTTAAATGTATATTTTGTCCGAAAATATTTAAAGATAGAAATAGAAAAAACGGGAGTATTATTTTTTGCATTTAAGTAGTTTTATTTTTTCTTATTTAATATTACCGGGACGTAAAAAATTATCATAGCTGCCAATAGGAAAACAAGTGTCAATCTCCTAATACCCATTGTATTATGGAGTAGCATGGCGGCTAAAATAAATAGTATATTTATAATTACAATTATGAGAACTGCTTGTTTATGTGAAAGCCCAAGTTGAATAAAAATATGATGAATATGTTGTTTGTCTGGTCTAAATAAAGGTTTTCTTTGAAAAAAGCGTATAAACATAACTCTAAGAGTGTCAAAAAGTGGAATTGCTAAAATTGCAAGCGATATTGCAGGAGATCCATATTTAGCATAATCAAAGTTTTTATTAATATTCATTTCGTTAAATTTTATAATTAACACCGTAATAATTAAACCTAAGATTAACGAGCCGGTATCACCCATAAATATTTTGTTTTTTTTGCTGAATAAATTGTAGCGTAAAAACCCTACTAATGCACCAATAATTGCAACAGAAATAATAGCATATTGATATTCTTTGACCAAAAAAAACCAAATTCCTAGCGAGCCTGCAGAAACTACTCCAATACTTGCCGACAATCCATCAATTCCGTCAATTAAATTAAAGCCGTTTATTATCACAAGAAAAACAAAAATTGTTAAAGGAATTCCAATATAACGAGAAATGTCAGTTATGCCAAAGAAACCATGTAAGTTTGTAAGTTCTAAATCGGAAAAAAAAATTATTATAAAAGTAACAACAATTTGGCCTAAAAGTTTTGTTAGAGGAGCTATTACCAATATATCGTCCTTAATACCAATAAAAAATAAAATTATTGTACCTGCAATAATATATTTAAGTTCAGGAATTATTTGAATATTACAAAAAAATAAACTTGAAACTGCAAAACCTGAGAAAATTGCAAGTCCTCCTAAAGTTGGTACACTATATGTATGAACCGTTCTTTCGTCAGGTTCATCAAACAGATGTTTTAATTTTGCAACTTTAATAATAGAAGGTATTGAAACCAAACTAATAATTAATGAAGCAAGAAATGTTCCTGCAATAATATATATAGGTGGTATTGACTCAAACATTTTGTATGAAGTTTTTTACAAAGGTCATTATTTTTCTAATAAAAAAGAAATTTCATTAAGGTTTTTACTTTTAATTTGCATTTTTGTACTTTAAAGATATTTTTTTGGAATAAAGGTTGCTTACTAATAAGGATAAAATGATATTTTAATTTTTTAAAAATAATTTTTATATGAATATTCTAGTAACAGGTGGAACAGGGATGACAGGGGCACATCTACTTTTAAAGTTGGTTGAAAAAGGAAATGCTGTTTTCGCACTATACAGAAATAAATCTAATATTAAAAATACAAAAAAAATATTTTCTTATCATAAAAGTAATGCAGAAGAATTTTTTTCTAAAATAAATTGGATTGAAGGTGATATTACTGATATAAACTCTTTAAATTATGCAATTAAAAATGTGGACTATGTTTATCATACCGCTGCAACTGTTTCTTTTATCCCTTCTGAAAAAGATAGAATGATTTACAACAATGTAAAAGGTACAGCAAATGTTGTGAATGCATGTTTAAGAAATAATGTAAAAAAACTTTGCCATATAAGTTCTATTTCTGCACTAGGAAAATCTTTAAAAGGAGTTGATGTTTCTGAAAACACAGAAAGAAAAGCGAATCTTAATGTTTCAGATTATGGAATAAGTAAGTTTCGTTCCGAAAATGAAGTATGGCGAGGAATTGCTGAGGGACTAAATGCTGTTATTGTAAACCCTTCAATAATTCTTGGTGCAGGAAATTGGGAGCATGGAAGCCCAAGAATGATAAAAACAGTATGGGACGGGCTTAAATATTATACAAAAGGAGGAAGTGGATTTGTTGATGTTGAAGATGTTGCAAAAATTATAATAAAACTAACTGAAAGTGAAATTGTGGGCGAAAGATTTTTATTAAATAGTGAAAACCTTCCTTTTAGAACTGTATTTGATACAATAGCAGATAATCTTAATAAAAAAAAACCAAATATTTTTGCTTCTAACTTTATGCTACATTCTTTAAAGAATTTTGATAAGTTAAGACTTTTTATTTTGGGCAAAGAACCCAGAATTACAAAACATACATTATATTCTGCACAGAAAACTGAGAAATTTTCAAATAAGAAAATTAAACAAGTTATTCAATATGATTTTAAACCAATAAATGATTCAATAAAAAATATTTGTAAGATTTTTTTGGAAGAAGTTGAACAAAAAAGATAATTTTGTCGTAATAGATTATAAATGAGAGGATTTTTATTCATATTAATATTTTTATTAAGTTTTTTTTGTGTTTCAAAGCTAAAAGCTCAAAACCCAATTTGGACTGATGGCACAGCATTTACCATTCAGAAAAAGAAGTTGGAAGTAAGTTTATTTAGACCATGGAAATATGGTCTTACAAAAAAAGATGAACTTTCTTCTCATATACTTGGCTCTATTTTATTGCCACATTTGTTTTATAAAAGAAGGTGGGTGCAGTTTAAATTATTTGAACAAAGATTTTTATTTTCAACCAGACATGGATTGTATTACCCAAGATTTGCATTAAATTTGAATAAACGTTTAAACTTTAAATATATAGAATTAGTTCCTAATGACCTTTCTATTCCTCATACACTTGCTTTTCAGAATGAAATTATTTTGAGCCATTTTTTAAATGAACCTACTCACTGTAGAGCAGGAGATAAATTACTAACAGCAAGATTAGGGTTTAAATATGCTTTGAAGTTTAGCCAATATGAACACCCATTAATTTATCGTTCACTTTTGTACAGAGAAACTATTGTTTTATATCCCGGTTTTGTTTGGTATGTTGGAGCAGATATTGATGGGCATCTTAACCGTTTTTTTAACTATTTTGCAGATATAGATTATTATGCTCACGAATTTATAAAAAGTTGGTCAGTTGAAAGTAAATTAGGAATTACAGGTTATTCCGGAAAACATTTAACAGGTATTGCCGGCATAAAACTTGGATATTCTAAAATTATTGGAGGAAATCAGTTCTTAATTATGCCGATTGCCGGGTTTTCATATCTTTTTGATTTAAGGAAAAAAGAAAAATTCAAAAATAGGTTATTTAAAAATGATGTTTTTAAACATGACAATTCCTTAGAACGAGATGATAAATATTATGAAATGGAAGAAAAACGGGAAAGTTTAAAGGATACTATTAATTAGCTGTGTATAGAAAGTAGTTAGGTTTTATCCAAAAAAGGATTATGTAAATTTCTGATAACTTGTAATAGTCTGATTATAACATGTTTGAAATTTTAGAAATATTCCTAATTTACAACCGAACTTCTAGAAACAACAGAACAAGCACCAAAAAATCCATAAGCACCACCTGTTATATTTGTATAAACATTGCCTTCTTCAATATCGAAAAACCCACCGTGCCATTGAGTTTCAATTAATAATGAACGAATAAAATCTTCATGTTCAGATGTTAATGAATATTTTATTTGGGTCATTTTTGTGCCTTGTGGAAAAAGTATTGTTTCATTATTTGAAGAAAAAATTTGATTTACATCAATAGTTGTTAGACTATAAAAAAACATATGTGCAGTAGTTTCTGATACAGGTAAATCTTCATAACCCGAAATTTCTGACCAATCTAAAATAACTTCGTACATAGATGAAACATCAGGATTAAAACTTGCAATATCTGCAACAATATAAAACATATTCGTATCGGGCACTTGTTTGTAAGGCAATGGTTCTGAAATGCTTACAGGAAGCATGTTTGCCTCTGCCACATATTCTTTATTTTCGTAATTTATTGAAAGTTTATAAGTTTTGTTAACAACACCTGAAAATTTATTGTCAGAAACATAAATGCCATTATCCTCTGTGGTTTTATGAAAATTGTAATCTGCATTACCGTCTGAAACAGAAATAATTGCATCAGAAATGTAGTTTTCTGAACCGTTTAAGTCTGAATAAGAAAGAGATAGTTTAATTATTTGATTTTTGAATTCATTTGTGATAATTCCATCAACAATTAAAAACTTTTCTTGTGTGTTTTTAAGTTTCCAACTTTCTTTTTTTTCACATGAATTTATCATAAAAAAAGCAAATACCAACATAAAGATTATTAGTTTTTTTGCTTTTGAAATATGTTTTTTTTTGTTATTCATTTTATAAATTGTCTTAATCATAAAAACCTGCATCAATAATTTACCTAAAACTAAAAGAGTATGATATAGAAGGCAAAAAATCTAACAACGATAGTGATGTTGGCACAAATTCTTGTTCTGAAATTAAATTACCGGGAGCTTTAAATTCCCCAACATCTGTTTCAATTTTATTAAAATTTACAGCAATTAAATTATTTCTTCCGTAAAGGTTAAAAATTGAAAAAGTAAAATAATGCTTGTATCTTGCATCTTTTTTTACGTTCAAATTTAATTTTGCAGAAATGTCTAATCTGTGATAATTGGGCAATTTGTCATTATTTTTCTCAGAATAAATTGGCACATTATATCCTTTGTAATTATAAAAACCTGTTGGCGAACTAAATCTCATCCCCGAAGTAAAAACCCAGCTTGCACTATACTCCCAATGCTTTCCTTTATGATATGAAATATTCAAATTTACATTATGCGGTTTATCGTGCCTTACCGGAAATTTTTGGTTGTAATTTATATCTTTAACTCTTGCAAAAGTTCGGGAATATGAATATGCAGCATAAAAATTAAAACTTCCTTTTTGTTTTTGCATCATAAATTCAAAACCGTATGAATATCCTTTTCCAAACCTTAATTCTCCTTCAATATAAGGATTTAAAAGCATATTTGCATGCTCTGCATAATAAACTAAATTTTTAATGTTTTTATAATAAACTTCTGATGAAATAGTTAGTTCAGGAAAATTCTTACTAAAACCTGCAACAAACTGATGTGATTTTTCTGGTTTTATGTTTACTCCCGAAGGCATCCAAACATCCAAAGTTGTAAACGGGCTTATTGAGTTGGAAAGTAGTTGTAAGTTCTGAATATGCCTATCATAACTTAATTTTAAAACTGTATTTTTTGAAAAAGCATAGCTTATACTTGCCTGTGGTTCAATATTATAGAAAGAGTTAAAAGTTCCTTTGGGATATTTTGTTGTGTCGGAAACATTATAGTTCTCATCATAAGAAAAAACTGTTGAGGCTCCCACATTGTTCCAATTTATAATTCGTAGCCCGTAGTTGATATTAAATTTTTGATTTATTTTTTTATCGTGTCCTGCATATAATACATTTTCAATAACATCACTTGCATATACGGGGCGAGCAAAAAAGTCACTATTCAAATTCCCGGGATTAAAAAAATGGACGGAATTACTTATACCAAAACTTATTTTATTTTCCGGGTTAGGGAAATATGTAAAATCATTTTTTAAACTTAAATTGCCTATAAAAGAGTTCCAATATTTATTTTTTTCAACAGAATAATAAAGAAAATAGTCGTACTTGCTTAAATATAGTGTTGAGTTTGAAAACAACTTATTGGTGTATAATTTATTCCACCTTATGGAAAATGCGTTGTTTTGCCAAGAAATCGCACTCGAACCCAAAACCGGTACAACAAGTTTAAGCTCGTCTTTTCCGGAATAAAGAGAAAAAAAGATATGATTATTTCTGTTTACTTTTTGTTTAAATTTTATATGAAAATCAAAAAAACCGACTTCGGAATTTCCTTTTTTAATATATGCGTTAATATGCGAACGCCTTAAATTCAGAAGAAGTGTGCTTCTTTCTTTTTTTATGGGACCATCAATTGTGTAAGACGCAGTAAATAGACCAAGCTTTCCTGAAAATCCCCATTTATATAGGTTTCCATCTTTTGTTTTTATGTCGATTAATGATGAAAGTCTGCCACCGTATTTTATGGGGAAGTTATTTTTGTAAATTTTCATATCATTAACAGCGTCTGCCGAAATTGCAGAAAAAAAA
>CAMZKV010000054.1 GCA_947311445.1 uncultured Chlorobiota bacterium
AGCCCTTATACTGTATCCTCAACAACAGGAGTAAATATTAATGTACCTTTTACAATTACAGGATTTTATAATAGTGCAAATAACTTTAAAGCATACCTCTCAGATGCAAGTGGAGATTTTACCAATGAAGTGGAAATAGGAACTTTTGCATCTACAACAGCAGGAACAATAGCAGCAACAATTCCGGCTGGAACTGTAAGCGGAACAGCATATAGAATTAGAGTAAAATCAGATAATCCGGCTGTTATAGGAACTGATAATGGAACTGATTTAGAAGTTGTAAACCTAAAACCAAGTATTACACCGGCAGATGCCCAATTTGTTAAAGTTTCTCAAAACGGAAATCTTTTAACTGTTTCTGAACCTGCAACATCCGACAGCCGAGAGTGGAAATATTCAACAACTTCGGGTAGTGCATATCAATCATTTACCACACCCGAAACAGGAACAACTTACACACCAAACTTTGATGCTAACGGTATTTATTATGTTATTTGCGAATCAACATACGGAGCCGAAGTTGAAAATAGTAACGAAGTTAAAGTTGTTGTAGATTTCAATACCTCCGACTATTATTTGTCTTTTGACGGAAACGATACCTTTTACGCAAAAGATGATAATTTAGAATTTCTAAATAATGTAACAAACAATTATACAATTGAAACTTGGGTAAAAGTTAAAGAATATCAAGCAGGTACATATCCTGTAATTTTGGACAGAGACTCAACTTTTGCACTTTATGTTCAAGCAGATAATACTGATGATTTTTCAATAGCATTTTTAACAAGAAATTCTGCTAACGGAATTGAGGCCGGTTTGAGCTCTGCAAATTTAACTGCTGTTACTTTTAATTTTAATAAATGGTATCATGTTGCTGTTCAGTACGATGGTACAGAAGCAAAAATGTTTATTAACGGAATTGAAATCGTTTCAAACAATACCGACAATTTTGATTTAAGAGTAAACAACAGTCAATACCTAAATATAGGAGCAAGATACCGAAATGGATATGAAAGATATTTTACGGGCTCTCTTGAAAATGTTAATTTCTCAAAAATTGCAAAGTATTCAGGAAACTTTACACCTGATTTTTATTCTAATGAGGATGCAGATGCAAATTCAATTTTATGTTTAAATCTTGAAAATAATGGTAATTCTGAACTGTTTGATGCAAGCGGACATTTTTTGGCAATTACAAAGCATGGTGCAAGTTGGAAAATTAAAGCAGAAAATTCAATAAACCCAACTGATGTTCAAAATATTATTGAAGGTGCTGATGGTACAGAATTAACTGTTTCAGAAAACGGGCTTGCAACAAGTACAGAGTGGAAATACAGCACAACATCAGGTAGTGGATATGCAGCTTTTGGAACTCCTGAAACTGATATGACATATACGCCTAATTTTGCAACAATGGGAACTTATTATCTTGTTTGTGTTTCTAATTTTAACGGAACAGCAATTATTAGTAATGAAGTGCAAATAAATGTAACAGAAGAACTTACGATTACAACAGGAACAATAAACGGAAGCCCGTTTGCAGTAACAAATCTTGCAGGAGCTAGTGTTGATGTACCTTTCACAATAACAGGAATTTTTGGTTCTGGAAATACATTTACTGCATATCTTTCAGATGCAAGCGGCGATTTTACAAATGAAACAGCAATTGGAACTTTGGTTTCTGCATTAGAAGGGACAATACAAGCAGAAATACCTGCAAGTACTCCGAGTGGAACAACGTATAGAATTAGAGTAAAATCAAATAATCCTGCTATTGAAGGATCTGATAATGGTGTAGATTTAGAAGTTGACTTTACAGTTGGAGTAAATGATATTATTTCAAGTAAGATTAAGGTTTATCCAAACCCTGTATCAGATATTCTTTATATAAAAACTCAAAACAAGGTTTCAGAAATAAAGATTATAGATAATCTTGGAAGACTAGTTTTGGATAATGAACTTGTTGATAATAAGGTAAATATTTCAAATTTAAAATCTGGAATTTATACAATTATTGTGAAAACAAAAAATGGATTTAAGCATTCTCAGTTTGTAAAAAAATAATATTGAAAACTGCTTTTAAAAATAATTTTTAAAATTAAATTTTAACCCACGACTTTAAGTCGTGGGTTAATAAATTAGTGTTAATATAACCGTTTTAACGGTTTTAAAATAAAAAATATGAAAACTTCTTACATTTTAATATTATCAATTTTAGTACTATCTTTTTTTTCATGTAAAACCGAAAAAAATAATAAAAATGATGAAAAAGGCATTACAAAAAAAATAGTTGTTGGAGTTTTTAACGGTAATGGTGCAAGCCCGGTTTGTGTTTTAGAAACTATTGAAGCTCTAAAAATTGACAAAGGTATTTTAGGAAAAGAAATTTCACCCTATGATATTGTTTCTGAAAAAATTAATGATTTTGATGTAATAATTTTCCCCGGAGGAAGTGGTAGCAAAGAATTAAATAGCCTTGGAAAGAAAGGAAAAGATGCAATAATTTCTTTTGTTAAAAATGGTAAAGCTTTGGTAGGAATTTGTGCAGGAGCATATATGACTATGTCAACAGATGGTTATCCATCTTTGCAAATATCAAATATGAAACATCTTGATAGGGCACATTATAACAGGGGTAGGGGACTAGTTGAATTTACTTTAACAGAAAAAGCTGCAAGTGTTTTTCCTGAGCTAAAAGATAAAAAAGCCTTTTTGCAATATTACGATGGACCTGTAATGCAGTTAAAAGACTCTTCTGTAACAACAAATACTGAATTTGCAAAATATGTAACAGACATAACACCGGATAATTTTGCACCAAGCGGTATTGCTCCCGGAAACACATTTCTTTATACAGAAAATATAGAAAAAGGAAAAATAATTGCAGTTGCAGGGCATCCAGAATCAACTCCGGGTATGAGGTGGATGGTTCCTAGAATGGCAAGATTTGTTGCAAACAAAGAACTTGTGCCTTATGATAGTTTTTTTGTAAGACCTGAAATTAATGACAAGGCAATACTATTTGATAAAGCTCTTCGAAAACGTGAAAAAACTTTATTCTGGAAATTATTAAATGATACAGCAAGTATTCAAATTTCAGCGATGAATGAGTTGTATTCATATCGTTCACGTCCTGCTGTTAGGTGGACAATTGGTTTGTTGCGAGATATAAGTCCTGAGGTAAGAAAACGTGCCGCATATTTATTAAAAGAAACTGAATATTCGTTTGCCTTGCCAGATTTAGAAGCAGCTTTAAGCATTGAGAATGATGAGGCTGTTAAAAAACAAATTAAAGAGACAATTAAGGTTTTAGATATTTAGAATTATTAGTTTTTAAATTAAAACATGATTGTTAAACCTTAATAAACTTATCAAAACTTTTCTCATTTAAAATGTGCTGAGTTACAAATTTTCCGTTATAAAAAACACTATAAATTGTATGCGGTACAGCGTGGTTTTGTGCTTGTTCCTTGGTTTCTAATTTTATTATTTTAATTTTCATCTTTTTATCTTTTGCAACTCTTATTAATTCGGTATTTACATAGTAATCTGTAAAGGGGCAAGCGTTTGTGTAATAAATAGTTAACCCGTCTTTATTGTCGCAACTTGCAGTTTTTGCAACATTTTTAAACTTTGGAACAGGAGCATCTTTTTTTAATGGCTTATACCATAATTCAAAATATGGTTCAGCGGTATCACAAAGTTCAAAACCTTGTTTTTGAAAGAACTTTTTATCAGACATAAACGGTTGTTTTTTTGAACTTGAAACAGCAACAATTCCATTCATTTTTTTTGCATCCGTTTCACATTCTTTTAATAATGCTTTTGCATGTCCTTGTTTTTTATATTTTCCTGAAACCCAAAAACAATTGATTAGCATGTAGTTTGGAGCAATAATTGGCAGCCATCCTTTTTCAGCAGGAACATATTCTATAAAAACTTTACCTCTTACATCAAGTTTTTTAAAAACATATCCGTCTTTAAAATTTTCTTTTAGCCAGTCTTTCTTAGCATTATAACCAGGTACACATTTTTTGTCGGACATTGCACAGCAAATATGTTCGTTTGCAATGTTTTCAGATGTTAGTTTTTTTATTTGATGGTTTTCCATTTAGATATTTGTTTTAGAGGGATATTAATGTGCACAATTATAAAATTTTAAAGGTATATTATTTTAATATTCTCCCGATTGCTTAGATGTTAAACCTTCAATTTTTAATTTAAGAATAACAACACTATTAACAGCTTTTTCATTATAAATGTTTTCTTTTTTTCCATGATGTGTCATAAGAATATCTAATCCTCTAACTTTTTCATTGAAGTCATTAATAATTGCAATTTTTCCAAAACCAATAATTGAGCGATACTTTGTTGTCCATTTGCAAGATTTTTTATCTTTTAAAATTTCATGAGATTGTTCAATTTCAAAGCCAACTTTGTTGTTTTTTTTTATTAAATCTATTTTTTTACCCTCTTTTGCACAATGAAAATATAAAGTGTTTTTAAAATATCCAAAATTCATAGGAATTATATAAGGAAACTCTTCATCATGAAGTGCTATTCTGCAAATATTTGATTTAATTAATATTTCTTTAATAATTTCTTTATCTTTTATTTCTTTTTCGTTTCTTCTCATATATGTTTCTTCTGATGTTTAGATATGAAAATGATACAAATTTAACCAAAAAGTCAGTCTTGATTGTGTCATTTTAATTGTGTTTTTAAAAGATTGTAATTGTTCAATTTAAATATTATACAACTTTTAATGTTTCCGAAGTCATAGTTGCCATATTCACAATTTTTGCAAATGCTTCCATTGCTCCTTTAAATTCATCACTTTGAAGTTTTTCTTGCATAAGATCAGCATCTTCTTGACTTTCCCATTTTACAATGCAATAAACTTTTCCGTCTTCACCAACTCCACTGTCTCTACTTATAAACCCCTTTGCATAATTTAAGTCTGAACTTATTTTGTCTGACATTTTTTTCCATTCTTCCATTGATGCTCCTTCATTTAATTCTAATGTTGCTAACTGAATAATATTTTGCATGATATTTATTTTAATTATTAATAAAAAATTATGCTTGCGAAATTATAAAAAAAATCACAGCATATGTTTTATAACACAATTAAAAGTCGAAATTATTGTCTTTCTTTTAAAACAACCGAAGTACAAAGTTCAATTAAAACACCATATATCATTCCCATAACAATGGTTGATGCAAACATCATCTCTTTACTAAATTCAGGGTTTTCAGGTGCTAACAATGCACCAAATCCCATTGGTAAACTAAACACAAATCCCATAACAACTCCGTGCAATGCCCAATGTTTCATTTTAAACCTGCTTATTCCTATTCCAAAACCAATTAATGTTCTACCGAGAATAATGTTTAATGCTAAAAAAAAAGGAATTTTGTTTCCTCCGCTTGATGCCATTGTGTAACATAAAAGTCCAAATATTACTCCGAATAGTGTTGCTAATAATAATCTTTTCATCTTTTTTATTTTTGTTTATAATATTCTTGTTTATTCAACTTATACTGCCATTAAAAAGAATGTTTTTTTCTGCAATTATATAAAAATCAGCATCTTATATTTGCCAATAACTCAACTGCAAACTTTTCTTTTTCAGATAAATATACCAAAATTTCCGATGCTTTATTGATATGTTTTATGTTTTTTGTTTCTCCCGTCTTTTCAAAAAGTGATGAAACTTCTGTCCATAAATTAGCAATTTCAACAAATATTTTTTGAGATTTTTTGATGTTTTTAATTTTTAAAATGTCGTAACTTTCTTTAAGAAAATCACGATAAAAGTTTCTAAAAATTGCACCACCGGTTCCTGCTTTTTCCATTAGCATAGCTGTTGTTTTAAAGTCGCCTTCAATATCTTTGCTGGTTTTAAACCATTTTTTTATTTCTGTGCTTGTTTTTAAAATGCCTTTATAACCAATGTTTTTAATAGGGGGATTTAAATATTCTTTTGCATTATTTAGTATTGCTGTTATAATTACTTCTTCAAGAATATAGTCTTTTCTTTTTTTTCTAATTGTAAAACTTTTATTTCTTGATGACATAGGACCTTTTTCATTTCTAGCAAGCTCAAGATTTTTTAAAGACACTTGCTTAAGACTTCCTTGTTGCTCTGTATCAACTACATAGGCAGTTTTTTCGTCATAAGCATAAGCTACAATATAATGTCCTGCAAAATGAATTTTGCTTGTGAAATAATCTAAAAAATAACTGTCAAGTTTTAATCCTACAGGAATTTTATTGTCCAAATTTTCTTTAACATTAAACCAAGCCTTTTTTATTGATGTTGTTTCTTTAACTTTTAAATTTAGATTTAGGTTTCTTGTAATATTTTCTGTTAAACTATCAGGTTTTATACGTCCGCCTATAAAAGGAAAATCCATAATTTTCATATTCCAAAAAATATATCCAAAGCCTTCTCCAATTCCAAAAAGCATTGGTTCAGAAAGTTCAATTCCTATATTTTTAAGCAAAGTTCCTGTTGTAACAGTTTCGCAATGTTGTCCTTTAAAATACTTAAAATCCATATTCGTTTTTTTATTAAATAATTGTACATTATAATCAAAGCTAGACCATAAAGTTGTTGTTTTTTATGAATAGTTTTTGCAAAGGGATATTAATATGCAGTATATAAGATTGCTAAATTACTGCAATTTTACTATATTAAGCTAAACAGATATTTTTTTACTTCTACTCTAATTAAATAGGTTTAACAGGAACACAAATGTCAACAATAGATTTTCCATCTGCCGGTTTTTTTTGGTAGATTTCAAAACATGGAAGATCATCAGGCTGATAACCACTTTCAGGAAACCATTTTCCGTAAACCCATTCCCATGCTTTACTATATTGGTCTGCTTTAAGTTCAAATCTTGCAACTACGCATTTTCCTGCTTCAACTATCATTTTGCCAATTTCTTCGCTAACTTTTGTTTCTTTTGGTACTGTTATACAAACACTTGTACGTAGTTTTTTTTGATTAGAAACATTTGGGTCGTCATGATAAACAATTAATGATTTAAAATTTCCATCTTTTACTAGTCCGCGTGGAACTGCCCAAGAAAAAAGTTTATTCCAAAGATTTTTAAATAAATTTTCATTGCCTTTATATGAACCAATATGTCTGACATAAGCAACATTCATATTATGAAGATCTTTAATTTCAACACTTTTATTAAGTTCCATATTCGTTTTCCATTTTATTTCATTAGATTTAAAACAAAAGTATGAACTTATTTTGTCTTCGTCTTGCTTATTTTTGCTTTCAATTTGACTTATATTGCTATTTTTATTTATTGTTTTTCGATATTCGGAAGGAGATTTTTTAAAATGTTTTTTAAAACTTCTTGAAAAGATTGACACATCAGAAAAACCGCATTTATATGCAAGTTCAGTTATAGTTTCTTTTTTATTGGTTCTAAGGATTGATGCAGCACGTTCTAATCTAAGTCGCATAATAAACTGAAAAGGAGTTTCGCCAACAACTGCCTGAAAAATTCTGCTGAAATGAAATTTTGAAAAATTTGCAACAGAAGCAAGTTTATCCAAAGTAAATTGCTTTTCAATATTAACTTCTACATAATCAAAAACTTTGTTTATTCTTGAAATGTATTCTTTATGGTTTTGAGATTTTTTGTACATGTGCTTGAAAAATTGAAAGTTTGAAATGATAAAGTTAAAAGTTAATTTGTGTTTATAAAAGAGATATAAAATAATTGTTTTTAGTTATGTTTTTTGTTGTCAAAATCTTTTTCATGGGTGTTTAATTTTTTAAAAGATAGGAAAGAGAAAATATAATTTAAAATCATTGTAAAGATAGTTCTAAAAGAGCTGGTAGTTTGTTTAATGAGATAGAATATCCTAATGTAGAGGAGGCATTTATAATTGACCTTATTGGAATGGCAGAGATGAAAAATATAATGTTGAATGTGAGTTTGTAATTAAAAAAAAACAAATAATTTTTTACCGAACCTATAAATGAACTTCCAAAATTAAAAGGTATTAAAAAAATATTAAAAAGAGCTTCTTTTAAGGTTTATAAAACCTTTAAACTTAAAAAGATTTAAAATGCAATCTTTGTATTAGTCTGAAATACAATTAATTATAATTGTGAGTTTGAAAATGTTGTTTTTTTTTCAGGGTATAATAAAACTGATGTGTATTACTACCGACAGCGAATAAATCGCAATAAAAATTTAAAAAAATTTTATAAACTTAAATTTAGAAAACATGAAAAAGATTAGTTTAATTCTAACGGTAATTTTTGCTCTTTTAATAATGCTTACTAGCTGTAAAAAAGACAAAGAGGTAATTAAAGCGGATATTATACCCCAAAACTTTAAAGTTGATATTCCAAGTTCTATTAGTAATTCTTCAAAAGCAAATAAATCTGACAATTTAGATGGAGGGGAAATTTACGGACATTTAACAACATTTATTGCAGTAGGAGAAAATTCAGCAGAAATTGTAGAATCAATTATGAGAGCAATTAGAGAATATGATTTAGACCAAGCAATGTCATTTTCATATACAAGTGATGACGATGGAAGAACAAAAAGTGTAGTTATAGTTGAAAACTCAACTTTTGAAGGACAAAATTGGGAATATCAATTAACTACAACAGACGAAGATGGAGGAAAAGCAATGCAAATTTTTTGGAATAACAGTCCTGTAAAAGGAATTTCAATTTTTAATCCGTATAATTTTAACAGAAGTGAAACTGATGAATGGTCTGATGAAAACACTATGTACAGAATTGACTATAGTGAAGCTGGTACATACTATGATGCAGAAATGACTGTTTATATTTCAGGGCTTAAACTTCCGGACAATACAATAGGAGATAACAGATTTGCAATGGAAACCTTAAAAATGTTTGCAGGAAAAAAAGGAGATATTGTTGATGTTTTTGGAAACTCAAACCACCCAAACGCAACATTGTTTGATGAAAATACAGTTGGGTTTAATTGGGCTTTTGTAGCTGCTGGAAATGAAACTAGTGATATAGGAGTTGCAGAAGTTGGTTTACCACCAAGTAATCTTAACTCAACAGATAGAACTGAAATTTTAGGACAATATTCAATACATGATGTCTTTTATAATGAACTAATAGCAGAGGGTTCCTCGCAAACAGAAATAGATATTTACCTTGTAAATACTAGTCCTCCCGGATATTTTACAAATGGTGGCTTTCTAATAGCAGGAACATCACCAGGAAGTTCTTATGATGCAATTCAATCTTCAATGGAAAGTTTAACTCCTTATAATCCTGTAACAGTTTCTAATTTAACAATCAGCTTTAAAACGATGCAACTTTATAATTAACAATTGTTTTTCTTAATACTAAGCAATTCTTCGAAAGAAGGATTGCTTTTTTGTTTTGTGTAAAAATATAACAAACTTATTTTTGGTCTGTTACTTATTTGTAATAAGGTTTTTAATATTTAGAATATTAGAAGAGTAATAAACAATAAAAAATATTAGAGCCTTCATTTAATTATTCCTTTCCTATAAAAATCCAAAGTTTCATGCAATAAATTGTCAATTGTTTCTGTCGGCAAATCTTCATTAGGGTTTATCCGCATTATTTTCATGCGAGAACGATTTCCTTTTTCTAAATAAGGACTATGCATTTTATTTCCTTCAACAAAACCTATATATGGTTCTTTTGTGTCCTTATCTGTCCATAAATAGTAAAACATCTTTTTTTATAACAGAAAAAAGGCATTCTGTATTTCCAACAATAGGTAATATTATTATCTTGATTTAAGATTATATATCGCAATGCAAACAAGCAACTTTTATAAGGCTCTTTTTTTTCTAAAAAGTAATTATCAGAATCTATTAACATAGGGCTTACTTTTTTAAAAAATCAATCATCAAGTCATTAACAATTTCATATTTGTTGAAAACTACACCATGACCTGCATTGTCAATAGGCTTAAATGTTACATTGGGTAGAAGTGCTTGTATATTTTCAATCATTTCTTTTGTAATTTCAGTATCATTTTTACCCCAAATTAAAAGAATTTCCCGATTTTGTTTGCCTACAATTTTATATGCTTTGGTGTAATCCTTAACCGCATCATTCCTGAGCATAGATAAAAGTGATCTTTGAAAACCTTTGTAGCTAGTCTGTTTTATAAATAAATTTTTATATTTTTTTTCGTTAGGACTGTTTTTAATTAATGATAAAAAACGCTTTGTTATTGTTTTAACACCTATAATTCGTGCAACAAATTCTCCAATAAGTGGTATTTTAAAGATAAAAGGTAGTTTGAAATTATTTATTAATGGTGAAATTAGAATAAGTTTATGAACTTTCTCAGGATATTGAGCAGTAAAATTAATTGCCGTACCACCACCAACAGAAAGCCCGACTAAATCAAACTTTTCAGTAAATCCAAGTTTATTAACAAGTTCAAAAAGTTGTCTTTTATAAAGTTCTTGATTATAAACTACATTTGGTCTGTCTGAAAAACCTCTTCCGTATTTGTCATAAATAAGAACTCTGTAACCTGCATTGTTTAATACATTAACTTGCTTTGTCCACGTAAACATAGGAATAGTCCCTCCATGCACAAGAACTATTAATTTGTCATTTTCCTTCCCCGATAATTTATAATGCGTATAGCCATCAGACAGTTTTATAAAAGTTCCACCCAATTTCTTCCGCTCATTATTATTTAATTCATTAACTTCCTTATCTAAAATGTAATAAACGCCAATAAGAGCTATTATTAGAATAGAAATAATTGCAAAAATTTTTCGGTATTTCATAAATTTTCTAATTTCAATTAATTTTAAAAACCAAATTCAGATTTTAAACCATCAATCCATTTTTCTAATCTTCCCAAAGTAAGCTCTTCTTCATTATCTTCATCAATAGGCAAACCACAGAAAAACCCTTGTTCATTAACTGCATCAGAACTTGTAAAATGATAATCTTTTGCATCAACATATCCTAAAACCTTGCCTTTTTGTTCTTCAATTTTCTTTGCTAGAACATCCATTCCGTCAACAAAATGTGAAGGGTATTTAACGCTGTCTCCAAGTCCTACAAGTGCTACTTTTTTATTTTCAAAACTAACATCTTTAATTCTTGAAAAAAATCTCATCCAATCATCTTCGTGTGTTTTGCTTGCCCAGTGGTCTCCTCCAACAGTAGAACCAACTAAAAATATTTTGTCGTATTTGTTTAGCTCTTCTGCATTAATCTCTTTTAATGGGGTTATATCTACTTTATCTTTACCAATAACTTCACCTAATTTATTTGCTACTTCATTTGAACTTCCTCCAACGGGGCTAAAAAATATTGCTATCTTACTCATAATGTCTGTTTTTATTTATTTGAATTTATTATTTGCGAAGTTACTTTTTTTGAATTAAAATTTAGTTTTTTATTAAATTATTTATAATGAATATAGAGCTATAAAAAAATTAAATGAGAATATATGTCAGTATTTAATTAATATGCGACTAAATAAAAAATGATAGATATTAATTCTAATAAATTAGAAAAAAAATGAAAAAAATATTAAACATACTAATAATTACAGTATTTTTTTATACTGCAAATGCCCAAAATCAAAAATTGGAAGACGGTGTAATTCAAGTAAATTCAATCGAATTTAAAGAACTAATTAAAAACAAAAATGCAACTTTCTTAGATGTACGCACAAAATCGGAATTTAGTGCAGAGCATATTGAAAATTCAGGGCAATTAAACTACTATGCTCTTGATTTTAAAAAGAAATTATTACTTCTTCCCAAAGACCAACCTATATATTTATACTGCAATACAGGATACAGAAGCCAAAGAGCAGGCAGGTATCTTGTAAAAAACGGATATAAAAATGTATATAATCTTGAACACGGAATTATGGAGTGGAACTTAACGGAACTGCCTGTTGTTGAGGGTGATAAATCATTGCTGATAAAAGAAAATTCAATGAGTGTAAATGATTTTAAAAACTTAATTGCTACCGACACTCTTGTTTTTATTGATTTTTATGCTCCATGGTGCGGTCCTTGCCGGAAAATGATGCCTATGATTGACAGCTTAAAAACAGAATATCACGGAAAAGTTAAAATCGTAAAAGCAAATTCTGATGTAAGCAAAAAATTGGTGAAAGAACTAAAACTAATTGGAGTTCCATACCTAGTCCTTTATAAAAACAGCGAGTTGCTTTTTGAAAGAAACGGTATGGCAACAAGAGAAGAGCTGATAACTGAATTTAAAAAATACAAATAAGTCGAATTTGAGCTATTATTTTCAAAAAAAAAATATAATTTTATCATTAGATTTGCAATAGGTGTTGGATATACTTTTTAATAAAATCTAATCCTCCAAGAATTTTGATGGAATTGATTTTTGAGCTTTTACACCCAGTTCTTTAAGTTTTTCAACTTGTCCAATTATGTTTCCCTTGCCGTCTTTTAATTGTTTCATTGCAGTTTCATAACCTGCATTTGCTTTGTTTATGCTTTTGCCAACATCTTCAAGGCTTTCAATAAAACTAACAAATTTATCGTATAATAATCCTCCTCTTTCTGCAATTTCAAAAGCGTGCCTATTTTGATGTTCTCTTTTCCAAAGATCAGCAACAAGTTTTAGTGCAGCAATAAGGTTTGTTGGGCTAATTAATAATATTTTTTTCTTGTAAGCATATTGCCATAAAGTATCATCGGTTTTCATTGCTAACAAATATGCAGGTTCTATTGGCATAAATAACATAACAAAATCAAGTGATTTTGAATAACTGTCATAATTTTTTGCACTTAAACCGTCTATGTGAGCTTTTATTGATGTAATATGTAATTTTAATTCATGCTTTCTTTGTTCATCATTTTCTGCTGAAACATATCTTTCATAAGCAAGCAAACTAACTTTTGAATCAATAATAACATTTCTTCCGTCAGGATATCTTATTAAAACATCTGGCTGTAGTTTTCTTCCGTCTTTTCCTTTTATGGTATTCCCTACATCATCTCTTAAAAATTCTTGCACAAAGAATTCACGTCCTTTTTCCAAACCGGAATTTTCTAGGATTGATTCTAAAATCATTTCACCCCAGTCTCCCTGTGTTTTTGCAGAACCTTTTAAAGCATTTGTAAGATTTTTAGCCTCTTCACTTATTTTATGGTTCAAGTCAACTAAATCTTTAATCTTGGTTTCTAATGAAAAACGTTGCTTAGATTCTTTATCATAAGTTTCTTCAACTTTCTTTTTAAATTCTTTTAAATTTTCTCCTAAAGGATCCAAAAGTACTTTTAAGTTTTCTTTATTCTGTTCTGTAAACCTTTTGCTTTTTTCTTCCAATATGCTGTTTGCCAAAACTTTAAATTCATTACTGAACTTTTTGCCTATGTTTTCAACCTCTTCTTTTTGAGTTTGAAGTTTGTCTTGAAGATTTAAATTTCTTTCTGCTAATCCAACCTTTTCAGATTCAGACTTACTATTTTTTTCTTTCAGTTTTTCAATTTCATTAAGATAATTAGAAATGTCAATTTTAAGTTCTTGAATTTCTTTTTCTTGATTTTCAATTATGGTGCTTTTTTTTGCCTGCGAAGTTTTTATGTCTGATAAATCTTCTCGCAGGTTTAAAATTTCTTGTTTGTTATTACCAAGCTCAGCTCCTAACTTTTCTTTTTCGGAGAGTAATGTTTCATTTTTAAAATCCGAGATTTCTTTTTCTTTTTGCAGAAAGTTAAAGTCAGATTTTTTTACAGTATTATTTTTTAGGAAGAAATAAAAAAATAGCCAAGCTAATATAAAACCTATGAATAATGATATTATTGGTATTAATGTTTCCATTGTTTTCTTTTTTATAAATACATTTTATAAGCAACTTTATCTAAATCATTTTTTTTCTTTCTGTAATAGCATATAGCCTATAATTGCTAAAATAAAATACATTATAGAGCCAAAAACAGAGAAATATAGTAATATTTTTTCTAAACTTTCAGCTTTGAAATTATAAAAAATTAAAAGAGCAAAAGTAAGAAATATTATTTGCCAAATTAATGTTATTTCTTGCTTTTTTAATAAAGAAAAAACAGAGCTAACATTCCTTGTAGCAAAACCAAATACAGCAATAGGAATAATAAGTTTGGCGATATTACCTGAAAATGCCCATTTTTTTCCTAACACAAAACTAAATAGTTCTTCTCCCCAAAAAACCACAGGTAATAAAATAACTAATGCAGTAAAGAAAGAAATAAGATATGAATATAGATATAGTTTTGATTTTCGACCTGTCTTTGTTAATTTTTGATAAAAAACAGAAGCGAAAGAAGATGTTATAAAATTTAAAGGATAATTAATTACCTTATTTGCTTGTGTATATAATCCAACAATTGTTGTGTTAAAGATAATTGTAAGAATATATATTAGAATATTAACAGATATTGAATTAAGAAAGGCCATAGGCATTGAAAAAAAAGGAAAATTTCTATTTTCTTTCATTTCTTGTTTCAAAATTTGCTTATTTATTTTATATTTTTTTAAAGAAGCATCTTTTTTATTCCTTAAGAACAAAACTAAGACCGAGAAAAATTGACCAATAATTTCTCCAATTACTAATCCGAAAACATTAAGCGATATTAGACCTGCAGCTATTTTAGATGAAACTGCTGTGCTATTTTTTGAAACATTAGAAATCGCAATATCTTTAAACTTTTTAAACCTACTAAGCCATTGACTAAGGATGTTGTAGGTTCCTAACAAAAAAACTGTTATTGGTATAAGGAATATAAAATATTTATAAGATTGAATCTCTAATAATATTGATATTGGCTTAAAAAATATAAATAAAAAAAATAGACTTAAAATAGAAGTGAGAATTACAAACCAGAAGCTGATAATTAAAATTTGGTATGAATTTAAGTCTTTTTTTGGAAGCATTATAGCTAATTCGTACCTCCCCCCTGATATTGATGCAAGAAGAGAACTTATTCCAAAATATACAGCAAAAACACCAAACTCGTCTGGGGTAAATAGCCTTGTTAAAATAGGGATTGAAATTAAACTAATTGTTTGAGCAATTGCAGTACCCGACATTAAGGTTAAAATATTTTTAAAAAAATCTTTTTTTATAATATTTTTAAATGAAAACTTGAACAAATTTCTATAATTAGTGTGATTACAAAGGTAGTTTTTTACAATTATTATACAAATTCATAAAAAGGCTTTATGTATTGGAGCTTAATTTTTCATTTAAAGTTAGAAACTAAAAGATTTTGATTAATTTTACATCTCAAACATTCAATAAAAAATGATAAAAACACAAGAGTTAAAAAACTTCAATTACTTTGGCATTTCACATAAAGGAAATGTTAGAAAAGAAAATGAAGATGCTTTTATCAAAATAGAAACAATAAATGGAACATTTTTTATTTTATGCGATGGAATGGGGGGTGTTAAGGGAGGAAAAGAAGCTGCTGAATTAACCATAAAACATATCAAAAGTTTTGTGAGCAAAGAATGGGAGGCAAAGCCAAAGAAGTTAATATCCGAAGCTATAAAATATGCAAATAAATTATTATCCAATTATTTTCAAACTAAAAACCCAAAAATAAAGCCAGGAACAACAATTGTTTTGGCTCTTTTTAGGGAAAATAAGATATATTATGCTCACGTTGGAGATAGTAGGATTTATTATCAAACCGGTAAAAAGATTTTTCTCCTTACAACAGACCATTCTCATGTAATGAATTTGGTTAATCAAAAAATAATTACAAAAGAAGAAGCTAGAACGCATATCAGACGAAATGAAATAACAAAAGCTATAGGAATAAAACAAACTGTGGATGCAGATATTTGCAATGATTTTATAAGCCCTGCAAATAATGATACCCTTTTGTTATGCTCTGATGGTTTAACAGGAGAGTTAACAGACAAAGAGATACTAAATATTCTTTTAAAAGATAATAACACAGAAGAAAAAGCTAAGAAATTGATAAGCAAAGTATTAAAAAGAGAAGCAAATGATAATGTAACAGTTCAATTAATAAACTTTTATAACACAGGTAAAGATATAAATACACATTTTGAAACTAAAAAAAATACAAAAAAGATTATTCAAATTTTCTTATTTTTTTGTTTATCATTAATAACAGGGATAATACTGTATTTTGCAACAAACAATAACACAAAAGTTAATATATTTAAAGAAAAAAGCATCAAAACAAGTTTGCTAATTTTAAAATCAAAGCCCAAAGATACTTTAATCAACATTTTTATGTTTGAAAATAAAGATGATAATAAATTATTTAGAGATTTTGGACTGCTAAACACTGAAATTGGATATTCGTCAAGTTTGATAAAAAAAGCAAGTTTTATAAAATATTATATACCCGTTAAAGCTGTTTACATTCATAAAGTTGGGAAATTTATAAAGTCTTATCCTGATATTTATAATAAAAACTCTGATGATATGATTAATATTCTAATTGTAAATAATAAAAATGAGCTATACTTTAGACCGGGAGAAAAAATAATTATACCAAAATCAATAAACCGTAAGAACTCAAAAAAGAAAATTTAAAAATGGTCGGAAAATACATAAACGATTATCAAATTGATGAAATTATTGACCAAGGAGGAATGTCAACTGTTTATTTAGGCATACATAAAGTGCTTAAAAGAAGAGTTGCAATAAAAATGTTAAATCCAATTTTAGAAAAGAACCCACAGTATAAAAAAAGATTTATTAATGAAGCCAAACTTCTGGCAAAACTCAACCATCCCAATATTATTAGTTTGTTCGATTATGTAAAAAATGATTTAGGAACATTTATTATCACAGAATATGTAAAAGGTCAAACACTAGACTCATACGTAGATTTAGTATCAGGTCCAATGCCTGAAACAAAAGCAGTAAAAATAATAGTACAGATTCTAAATGCAGTTGGGCATATGCACGATAAGAATATGATACATAGGGATATAAAGCCTTCAAACATTATGATAACTTCAAATAATGAAGTTAAATTAATAGACCTTGGAATTGCAAAACAGTTAGTTAAAAATCAGGCATTAGTTACACAAGGCGGAGCAAAATTAGGAACAACAATTTTTATGAGTCCGCAACAGGTAAAAGGAAAAGTTCTTGACAGAAGGACAGATATTTATTCAATTGGAGCAACATTTTTTTATATTTTAACAGGGCAATATCCTTATGATAAAAATTTGAGCGAATATGAAATTTACAATAAAATTGTTACTCAACCTTTTCCTGATCCTCATAGGTTTTATACGGGAGTTTCAGATAAGATGAGAAATGTTATTAGCCATGCAACTCAAAATCAGCCACTTAAAAGATTCCAGTCATGCGAGGAGTTTAGCATTTCTCTGCTTAGCTCACAAACAAAAAGAAGCAAAACAGCAACTATTTCACTTCAAACTAAGATTCTTGATGCAGCAGAGATAAGTATAAAAAAACCGGTTTTGGGAAACGAATTTTGGCAAAATATGGTAATGTTGATGGCTGCAATAACATTTACAGCTATAATTGTTGCAGGACTTTATTTTCTTTCAAAAAAAGATGAAAGACATATAATAGGGAATAATACAGAACTTCTTGAAACTGATAGCATTGGAGCAAAAAAAATTGAAACCCTAAATTACGGAGAAACAGTAAGAATAATTAAAAAACCAGAGGATGGAATAATTAAAAAACCTTGGTACAAAGTAAGAAGTTTAAGAAATGAAGTAGGTTATGTTTATGAAGAAAACATTGAAGTTTCACATATTTATTATCAAATAAATATGATTTTTGGAAACAGTGCAGCAGGAAAAATTATTCCTCCAATCTATAAAAGAGCATTGCGAGAATTTTACGTGGAAAATAGGTATTTTGATAATAAATCAACAAATTGGAAGCTTTTTGTTGAGAAATATAAGAAATTTGAATTAAACTACATTGCTTTCGGCTATTTTGATAAAGATGAAGAAGAAGATTTTGCCTGTATAATTGAAAATATTCAAACAAAAGAGAAACAACTTCTTTTCCTTTTTTTTAATAAAAAAACTCTTTCTCTTAATCTAAACGAAAATGTAAAAATTAAAACAATAAAATCCGGAAGACAAGGAGGAAGATGGTTTCTCGGAAATACTATTAAAAGGAAAAAATATGACGGTGTAATTTATGAAGCAAAAAAATATGAATATCTTAAAACTGACGGTATTTTACTCTACAAACAAGAAACAAATGAAAATATAATTTATCTTTATAACTCAGATAAAATTAATGTTGATTATTTTTCTCAAACAAATTAGAGTTCGATAATAAAGTTTGATTACAACAACATTTATTGACGTGTGTAAGTGTTAAGATACAGCAAAATAAATAGTTGCATTCTGATAGTTGTTTTATGTTGATGACATTAAGAACAGTACTAACTCGTCTTTTTAAGGCAATAAATTTGTACAAATAAACAAATACTATGGAAACATTTATAAAAAAATTAGAACAGGTAGGAGAACTTGAAAGAATTAAAGTTTTAGTAAATACAGAGCTTGAAATTGCGGAAATTGCTGACCGAATGTCGAAACAAAAAGGAGGAGGAAAAGCATTGCTATTTGAAAATAACGGAACAGATTTTCCTGTTTTAATAAACGCCCTGGGATCTGAAAAAAGAATGCAAATTGCACTTAATGTTAATGATTTTGATGAAATTGCACAAGAAATAGAAATCCTTTTTAAAACTATGACCTCTCCAAAGAAAGGATTGCTTGATAAATTAAGAATGTTACCCGAACTTGCATCAATTTCTTCGTATATGCCAAAAACAATATCAGGAAAAGGAAAATCCCAAGAAGTAATACATAAAAATCCGGACTTATCGATTCTTCCGGTTTTAAAAACATGGAATAGAGATGGAGGAAAATTTATAACATTTCCGCAAGTTATTACAAAAGACCCTGTTACAGATATCCGAAATGTTGGAATGTATCGTTTACAAGTTTTTGAAAAAAACCTAACAGGAATGCACTGGCACAAACACAAAGTTGGAGCAAGACATTATAACGAATATAAAAAACTTGGAAAATTAATGCCCGTTGCTGTTGCTTTGGGCGGACACCCATCTCTTACATATTCTGCAACAGCACCTTTGCCGGATAATATTGACGAATATATGCTTGCAGGTTTCTTACGAAAGCAAAAAGTGAAAATGGTAAAAGCAATTACCCAAGACATTGAAGTTCCTGCTGATGCAGATATTATTATTGAAGGATATATAGACCCAAAAGAAGAATTAATTTGGGAAGGTCCTTTCGGCGACCATACAGGGTTTTTCTCTTTGGCAGATTGGTATCCAAAATTTCATGTAACTTGTATAACTCACAAAAAAAATGCTATATATCCGGCAACTGTTGTGGGTATCCCTCCAATGGAAGATGCATATATTGCACGTGCAACTGAACGTATTTTTCTTGCACCAATAAAGTTAGTAATGTTGCCGGAAATTTTGGATATGAACATTCCGGATGCTGGAGTTGCTCATAATTTAACTTTAGTAAGTATAGAAAAAACCTACTCAGGGCAAGCTCAAAAAGTTATGAGCTCTCTTTGGGGAGCAGGTGCAATGATGTTTAATAAAATGCTTGCAATATTTAATTCTGATGTGCAAATTGCAGATTATGAACAACTTGCCAAAGTAATATCTCAAAATACAGAACCCAAAGATGATGTTGTATTTATAAAAGGACCCTTAGATATTCTTGACCATTCTTCATCAAAATTTGCATTTGGAAGTAAAATGGGAATTGATGCAACAGAAAAATATGATGAAGAAAAATCGAATCAAGAAAAATTGAAAATAAGCCTTAAAAATATAGAACTTGATATTATAAACATAAAACAAAAATACCCTGAGATTAAAGAAATTAACGATGAACTTTTACGAAAAAACATCTCATTTTTATTTATTTCTATTGAAAAGGACAAAAAACAGCATGTTGAAAACCTAGCAAAACAACTTGTTAAAGAAAATGGAATTAACAAAGTTAAGTTTTTAATCTTTGTTGATTATCCTGTTGATATTTTTGACATTGAACAAACAACTTGGATTTTTGCAGGAAATATTGAACCAATGAGAGATTGTTCGATAATAATTCCTAAAAATGAAAATGAAGTTTCACACCTTATTATTGACGGCACAAGAAAACGTGCAGACATTGATAATTTCAAAAGAGACTGGCCCGATATTGTAAGCTCTGATGAAGATACTATTAATTTAGTTGATAAAAAATGGAATGAATATGGAATAGGAAATTTTATTCAATCACCTTCAGTTAAATATAAATCTTTGATAATGAGCAAGACAGCTATTGTTGAATAAAAAAAATAAATGATTACAACAGAAATAATAATACAGGCATTTTTACTTACCCTTTTTGCAGGCTTATCCACAGGAATAGGAAGTGCATTAGCATTTTTTACAAAAAAAACTAACACACGTTTTTTGTCTGTATCCTTAGGTTTTTCAGCAGGGGTGATGATTTATGTTTCAATGATTGAAATATTTTCAAAAGCACAAGATGCCCTTGTTGGTGTGCATGGTGAAAAAATGGGTAATTGGTACACAATAGCTGGTTTTTTTGGAGGAATATTATTAATTGCAATAATAGATAAATTAATTCCGGAATTTGATAATCCACATGAAGTACATAAAATTGAAAATCTTGAAACGGAAGTTGAAGCAGCCAAACGAAAAAAACTTTTAAAAATGGGTGTTTTATCTGCTATAGCTATTGCCATTCATAATTTTCCTGAAGGTTTAGCAACATTTACAGCTGCAATTTCTGACCCTAAATTAGGTGTTGCCATTGCAGTTGCCATTGCCATTCATAATATTCCGGAAGGAATAGCAGTTTCAATACCTCTGTATTATGCAACAGGAAGTAAGAAAAAAGCATTCTTTTACTCTTTTTTGTCTGGTTTAGCTGAACCGGTTGGAGCAATTATTGGATTTTTAATTTTAATGCCATACCTTAATGATACAGTTTTTGGACTTTTGTTTGCCTCGGTTGCCGGAATTATGGTTTTTATTTCATTGGATGAGTTACTTCCAACTGCGAGAGAATATGGAGAAACTCACTCTGCAATATATGGATTAGTTGCTGGTATGATGGTGATGGCAATAAGTTTAATTTTATTTATATAATGCTTTTTTTAAAAGATGGAACAAAAATACATAAACTACAAAAAAGCCTTAAATAAAGCAATGTATCTTTGCAGCAAGTCAGAAAAATGCAAATCTGACATTCAAAAAAAATTATTTGATTGGAAAGCAAACCCACTTGAACACGAAAAAATAATTAAATATCTTGAGAAAAACAAGTACATTGATGAAGAAAGGTATGTAAAATTCTATGTAAATGATAAATTTAAATATAACAAATGGGGAAAAATAAAAATTAGGACAATGCTTTTTCAAAAAAAAATACCCGAGAAATTTATAAATGAAGCATTAAGTAAAATAAACAACGAAAATTATTTAGAAATGTTAAAAAATGTTATAAATAAAAAAGAAAAAAGTTTAAAAGAAACTGACCCTTATAAGTTAAGAAACAAGCTCTTACAGTTTGCTTCGAGTAGAGGTTTTGAGCCCGATATTATAATGAAAATAATTGAGAATTAAAAAAAACTTTTATATTCGCTTTTAAGAATAACTAATTCAAAATTATGTTTGAAAATTACAATACGCTTTTAAAACCACTTGATGGAATAACTCTAAATTTCAATGAAACCGGTCTGATGATAATGAATATTACTATTGCATTCATTATGTTTGGTGTTGCTTTGGGAATAAAAAGAGAAAATTTTCAAAATATAGCAAAAAGTCCAAAAGCAATTATTACAGGTTTAATTTCACAATTTGTTTTAATGCCCGCAATGACTTTCTTATTGGTAATTTCTCTAAAACTTCCGGTTTCAATCTCTCTTGGAATGCTTTTGGTTGCATCTTGCCCCGGCGGAAATGTTTCAAATTTCATGACATCTCTTGCAAAAGGGAATGTTGCACTTTCTGTTAGTCTTACTGCTGTTGCAGATTTAGCTTCAATAATAATGACTCCTCTTACTTTTACATTATGGGGAAATTTGTATTTAGACTCCTTACCATTGCAAAATCCAATTCATATTCCTTTTATTGAAGTTTTAAAAACAATTACTTTATTGATGGGACTACCATTAATTCTTGGCTTGTGGTTTCAAGATAAATTTCCGGAACTTACAAAAAAGATTTTTAAACCTGTAAAAATAATATCCTTTGTAGTTTTTCTAATCTTTGTTGCTGGTGCTATTGCTGCAAATTACGAACATTTTTCAAAACATGTTTGGCTATTGTTACCAATTGTTTTTATTCATAATTTATTGGCTTTAACCACAGGTTTTAGCATAGCAGGTCTTTTAAAGCTTGGTTTAAAAAACAGAAAAACAATAACCATTGAAACCGGAATTCAAAACTCCGGAATTGCACTAGTATTAATTTTCAACAATAAAATTTTCCCTGATGGATACGGAGGAGCAGCCTTCATAGCAGCACTTTGGGGGATTTGGCATATAGTTTCTGGATTGACAATCAGTACTTTATGGTCGTTTAAAAAAGATAAAAAACCGAAAGAATAAAAGCAGGTTTAAGAAACAATACATATTCCATCTTTTTCAAACCTAATAAGTCTGCTTTTATACAAAGCCCCTATAGCTTTTTTAAATGATTTTTTGCTTATTCCAAACAAAGCTTTTATCATGTCAGGTGAACTCTTATCATTAACAGCAATAAATCCGTTGTTTTCTTGAATTAAATCCATAATGTTTTGAGAAACTGAATCAATTTTCCCGTAGCCGGTTTTTTGAAGTGTAAGATCTATTTTTCCATCTTCTCTAACTTTTTTAATGTATGCTTTTAATCTGTCGCCTTTATTTATTTCTTTAAAAACTTCATTTTTATATAATAATCCGCCAAATTTATTATCAATTATTGCTTTATAACCTATGTCTGTTTTTTGCTGAATAAGAATATCCACTTCTTCATTTGCTCCGTATAGAGGGTCAACACTTAAAAATTTATTAATTTTTGCAGAAGCAACAAGCCTTTTCGTTTGTTCATCAAGATAAATATAAACTATATAAGAATATCCTCTTTCCATATCTGTTTTTTGTTCTCTAAACGGAACAAGTAGCTCTTTTATAATACCCCATTCCAAAAAAGCTCCATATTTATTTACAGCATTTACTTCTAAATATGCAAACTCATTTACTTTTGCTAAAGGAGTTTCTGTTGTGGCAACAAGCATATCTTCTGTGTCAGAGTAAATAAAAACTTCAATTTCATCATCTGGTTTTAAGCCTTCCGGAACATATTTTTTTGGCATTAAAATTTCGCCCTCTTCTCTTCCGTCAAGATAAACTCCAAAATCAACCTCTTTTACAACTTTTAGTGTATTAAAATTTCCTATTTCAATCATTCTTTTTTTTTGCAAATATAAAACAGTTTCTTTTAATAAATTATTTTCTGCATCTTTGAGCTATCTTTTTATTAGTCGCTTTATGTATAAAGATTTCGTTATGAGTGTTCAAACTACAATAAAATGTAAAGTTTCACTACTTTCAGCGAAGAATCTATTCAGATAAGCTAGTAAGTTTTAACGCATAAAGCGGAACAAGTTTAGGAAAATATTTAATTCTAAGAATAAACCTTTTTTGTTTTCATAAGTCAAATAAAAACCTATTAAGACTAGATGTTGTATTAGGTACAGCTTGCTAAAAAAAAAGCAAAATATATTAAATAGGGACTTTACACACGGTTTTTGCTTTCTTAAAAAATTTATGGAACCTTAAAAATCAATAAAAACACACATATGAAGATTTTTTTTTTAATGCTTTTAATATTACAAACAAGTTTTTTACTGTCGCAAGAAAGACATACACACGCAGGAAATTCAAAAGTAGGGATGCCTACTAATGGTACAATAAAAGGAACAGTTACAGACATTAATACAAAAAAATCTGTAATATTTGCAAATGCAGTATTGTACAATAAAAAAGACTCTTCCCTTGTCTCCGGAGTTATTTCTAATGAAAAATCTTTTTTTGAATTAACTAATCTTAGATATGGCCGATATTTTTTAGAAGTTGATTTTATTGGCTATTATAAAAAATATCGGCCATATCTAAGATTAGTTAATTCAAAAAAAGATTTTTCATTAGAAATAACTCCGGAGACAAGGGAAGAGTCTTTTTTATTG
>CAMZKV010000055.1 GCA_947311445.1 uncultured Chlorobiota bacterium
TCATTTAATGCACTAAAAAATAATATTACAGAAAAGAAACCAAAAATTGTTGACATTCCAATTATTGTAAACTTTGCATTTTCGTAAGCAGTTTTTTGCATAAGCAACAGTATCCGCTTAAAACTGAATTGTGCTATATTACTTATTTGTTCCATTTTTTTTATTTTTGAGATATGAGTATTAAGTTGTTAGGTTTGAGTGTTTCGTTTCTCGTTCCTAATTCAAAAATTCATTTACAACTTTGCTATCCTTAGCAATTATTGAGTTAAATAAAAGTTCCATATTAATGTGTGTGTCTTCTTCATCTTGTTTTTTAAGAATAGCATCATAAGTATTAAGATGTTTCTCTGCATACAATACATCTTCATTTTCTAAGCTCTTTAAAGTTTTAAAACTTAATTTGTCAGAAACAGTTTCAAGCTCTTGATTAAAGATTATTTTTCCATTTTCTAGAACTACAACCGCATCAATAATCCCCTCAATATCACGCACTTGATGTGTAGAAATTACAAACAATCTATCATCATTAATTGCCGATGCCATAATTTTACGAAATATACTTTTTGAAGGAATATCCAGCCCATTTGTTGGTTCATCAGAAAGCAAAACGGGTGTATGCGTTGCAAGTCCGAAAGAAAGCATAACTTTCTTTTTTTGTCCAAACGAAAGACTGCTTAATTTTATATCAACATCCAACTGAAATTCAGCTAAATATTTATGAAAATCATCTTCATTAAAAAAAGGATAGAAGGGGGCAGTAATTTTTAAGAAACTTTTTAGAGTTACACTCGGAGTTTCAAATTCTTCGGGTACCATAAAATAACTCGATAAAAAATTTGGACTTCTTTTTTTGGGATTTTCCCCGTTAAGAATAATTTCACCCTCGTGCGGGTATAATAAGCCCGCTGTTTGTTTCATTAATGTTGTTTTTCCTGAGCCATTTTTGCCAAGCAAACCATATATACGACCTGTTTTTAACTCCAAATTTAAATCGGAAAAAAGTTTGCGGTTCTTTCTATATCCGAAATTAAGATTACTAATTGAAACCATTGTATTTTTGTTTTAGTGTATTACTGAACTGTTACACTGCAAATGTAAAACAGTTTTTTTGAATTACAAATTATTAAATAAGTTTTTTAAAAAAATATTAGAGGTGTTCTTATATGTAGTTTAATACTAACTGTTTAAATAAAATTTAATTTGGTTATGTATAAAAAAAAATGGGTTTTCTTAAATTTAGAAGATAATAGTTTTATTAAATAACCAATATTGAGTACATTATAACAAATAATGAAGATTTCTTATGCTTGATAAGAAACAAATGCTATATGTGTAATTGTATATTAATATGAAATTAGCAATTTTTTTATCATATAATAACACTATCAAATCTTTTATTATATTTGTATTTTCCCTTAAATCTGCAAATTAATAAAAATTAAAAAACAATATCTTTGAGTTTTATTTTTCCCGATTTTTAGACAAATTATTGATTTTTAAACTTGATTTTGTCTTGAATATGTCAAAAATTTATTATCTTTTTAGGTATGAGTTTTAAATAAATTTTTTACAGGTTTTTAAATCTGCTTTTTACAATGTGCTGATAAACTATAATTTAGAATGGTGGGGTTTGTTTAATATATATGATTTTCCTAAATATAGCTTTAATTTAAGTCTATTTCTATAAGAGAAGTTGTTCGTAAGGCTGTTTAGTGTATAGCATTAATATCCATTTTCGTCATTGATAAACCCATTTTTCTGCAGGACTAATAAATTTAAAAACAAATCTTTTTAGTCGTGAAGTTGGTGTAATATTTTTAAATGTTTTTGAGACTAATTCAACAAAATAATTATAAAAATTTTTAATCATTGCTGTAATTAATAAAAAGAGATTATTTTCGTATAAAAATGAAAAAGCCATACGTTTCCAACCAAAATCATTGTTCATTATATCAAAAATTTTTTCAGTAGAACCTCATTGATTGTAATATTTATTTATATTTGTCACTTAAAAAATTAAAACAATATTATATGAACGCATTTTTTAATACACTATTCAGAACATTCTTTAGAGAACCAAAATCTCACAGAGTTTTTTTTATGAAAACTGAAAATATTATTGATACTAAAGAAGATAAAACAGGACTTATAATAGACATTGAACACGATAAAAAATATAAGTTTGAAGAAATTCACTTAACTGAAAAACCCGAAATTGAAACAAAAAAACGAGGAATGTCAAAGGTTGTTCAAGACTTGAAACTAAAGTATAATAACCCAGGAAGCATTTATAATGATTTAGTTTCTTTGAAAAAAAATGAAAAAGGTATAAGTATTTTACACTTAAGTCCTAATAATCAGGCATATTTATACGGAGAACATGAAGGTCTTAAAATTATTGAAATTACCCAAGACACACTAATCCTTGAAGGTCAAGAAGCAGACACCTTTTTTAATGTAGATTATAATCTTGCATTAGAGCATATTGAAACCCAAAAAGAATCTGATAAATAAATTCTGAAATATAATGCCAGATACCAAAAAGCAATTTGATGAAGTTATTAAAATATGTGAAGACATATTTGTTAAAAAATTAAAAGACTACGGAACTGCGTGGAGGATACTTAGAACTAGTTCTCTTACCGATCAAATTTATATAAAAGCTCAAAGAATTAGAACGCTTGAAACAAGTACAGAACAAAAAGTTGATGAAGGAATTGTTCCAGAATATATAGGCATAATAAACTATGCAATTATCGCGTTAATTCAAATTGAGCTAGGTGTTAGCGAAGATGTTAATTTTGATGTTGAAATTGCAGAAAAACTATACCATAAGTACTTTGTTAAAGCAAAAAAGTTAATGCTTGATAAAAATCATGATTACGATGAAGCATGGAGAAGTATGCGAGTAAGTTCGTTTACAGACCTAATTCTTATGAAAATATTCAGAACAAAAGAAATAGAAAATAACAATGGAAAAACACTTATTTCAGAAAATGTAGATGCAAATTATTACGATATGATAAATTATGCAGTTTTTGCAATGATTAAGAAAGTAATTGAAAACGGAAAAGAATAAATTATTCTTAAAAAATGAAAATATTAGTAAAAGTAAGCAGAATCTTAACAGGAATAGTTTTTGTATTTTCAGGTTTTGTAAAAGCAGTTGACCCTATCGGCTTTCAAATAAAATTAGGCGATTATTTCGAAGCAATGAGTTTAGATTTTTTAATGCCTGCTGCATTAGTGCTGGCAGTATTATTAATTATTGCTGAACTTGTTGTTGGTTTAACATTGTTTTTTAATATTTTTCCAAAACTAAGTGCATGGCTTGCATTAGCTTTTATGCTATTTTTTACACCTCTTACCTTATGGCTTGCTGTTGCAAATCCAGTAACAGATTGCGGATGTTTTGGGGATGCAATTAAATTAACAAACTGGCAAACATTTGGAAAAAATGTAATTATATTATTTTTTGTTTTAGTCATTATTTTCTATAGAAAAAAACTTATTTCAAAACTAAATTTTAAAAAATCAATAATCCTAACAGCAATATTTATTTTATTTGCTCTTATTTTTCAATTTAGAAATATAAATTGTTTGCCTATTATAGATTTTAGACCTTTTAAAATAGGTGTAAATATTAAAGAAGCAACAATAATTCCGGAGGGAGCCAAAAAAGATGTTTACCAAACAGTACTTTTTTACAAAAACTTAAAAACAGGCGAAAGTAAAAAATTTGATATAAATAATATTCCTTATGAAGACACTTTAACTTGGGAATATGACACAACAATTACTGATTTAGTTTCAAAAGGATACGAACCACCTATACACGATTTTTTTCTTACAAATCTTAATGGAGAAGACCAAACTAATAAAATTCTGAATAATACAGGAACAATATATATCTTGATACTTCACAATTTTGAAAAAGGAGTAAAAAAATTAGATGATAAGATTACAAAACTTGCGAAACAAGCAAAAGAAAATGACATAAGTTTTTATTGTTTTACATCTTCAAATACAAATGAAATAAAAAAATATAATTCACTATTACCCGAGAATATTGAAGTTTGTACCGGAGACTATAAAATGTTAAAAACTTTTATAAGAGTAAATCCTAGCTTTGTTATAATAGAAAATGCAGTAATTAAGGATAAAATGCCTTATAATAAGATAAAAAATATTATTAAAGAATTTAATAAATAATAAAACAATTATGAGAAAAAAAATAGTTGCAGGAAACTGGAAGATGAATACATTAGTTAAAGACGGACTTGCTTTGGCTTCAAAAATTAATGATGAATTAAAGAACCAAACTTTGCGAAATGAAGTTGAAGTAATTATTGCACCACCTTTTACTCATTTAACTTCTGTTAGTGATGTTGTTGATAATAATAAGATTAGCATATCATCACAAAACTGTGCGACTGAATGTTGCGGAGCATATACAGGAGAAATTTCAGCTGAGATGCTTAGAAATATTGGCTGTAGAGCCGTTATACTTGGTCATTCAGAAAGAAGAGCATATTATGGCGAAACATCAGAAACTTTAATTAAAAAAACAGAACAAGTTTTAAAAAATAAAATGACCCCAATTTTTTGCTGTGGAGAAATGTTAGAAGACAGAGAAGCAAACAATCATTTTAAAATTGTTGAAACTCAAATATCAGAAGCATTATTTCATTTGTCAGAAGAAGATTTTGCTAATATTGTAATTGCTTATGAACCTGTTTGGGCAATTGGTACAGGTGTAACTGCAAGTAAAGAACAAGCACAAGAAATGCACGCATATATAAGAGGTGTAATAAAAGATAAATATGGAGATACAGTAGCAGAAAATTTAACAATTCTTTATGGGGGAAGTGTAAAACCTAACAATGCGAAAGAAATTTTTTCACAACCGGATGTGGATGGAGGTTTAATTGGTGGAGCATCTATGAAAACTGATAGTTTTATTGAAATTATTAAGGCAATTTAACAATACAATAGTTTATTAATGAATAAAATATACACATCAGGAGATAATAATCCTAAATCAAGATCAGATTGTTTCGTTTCACTTAAAATTACAAATGTAGGCGGAATAAAAATAGATTTAAAAAGTAAAGTTAAAGGTTTGTATGGAAATGCTATTGAAAAACTTTGCAAAGAAGAATTAGCTTTTTTTGAAATAGAAAATGCAAAAATTTCAATTGCAGATACAGGAGCATTAGACTTTACAATTGCTGCAAGAATTGAAACAGCAATAAAGCAAGCAATTGAGACAGATAAAGAATTTTTACTAAATATTATTGAAGAAAACAAATATAGCACAAAAAAAGATGATTTTAGATTCTCCAGATTATACCTTCCGGGAAATTCACCAAAAATGATGCTTAATGCAGGTGTCCATAAACCAAATGGAATTATCTTAGATTTAGAAGATTCTGTTGCTCCTGCCAAAAAAGATGAAGCTCGTTTAATTGTTAGAAATGCCTTACGAAGTGTTGACTTTTATGGTGCTGAACGTATGGTGCGTATAAATCAACTTCCTATGGGATTGGAAGACATAAAATATGTAGCAAGCCACAATGTAAATTTAATTCTTCTACCTAAATGCGAAAGTGCAGAGCAAATTCATAAAGTTGAGGCTGAAATTGAAAAGGAAAGAAAAAAGCATGCTTTTACTTATCCTATATATTTAATGCCAATTATTGAAAGTGCATTAGGAATTGAGAAAGCTTTTGAAA
>CAMZKV010000056.1 GCA_947311445.1 uncultured Chlorobiota bacterium
CCATAATTTTATCGCTCGCCCCCTTCTTTTTCTTTATTCCGCAAGCTCCATAAAGAAAAAGAAGGGGGCGAAAAAAAAAGAACAACGTAGTGAAACTAATCAAGAAATAATTAAAAATTTGTTGATGTTTTTCATAATATTTGAGTTTGTTTTTGAATAGATTAATTTACAAAGATTAAAGCTGTTTTTCCATAAACAATTGTCTATTGCAAGTTTTTTTTATTAAAACTTGACTAAAAGACAAAACCAATTGATAAAGTGCACTTTTTCACTTTAAAAATAATTTACAAAAATAACAAAAAATTATATTTTTTTACAACTAAAAGGTTAACAGAAGGTTATCAAAAGAATTATGTGTATTTTTTTTTTCTTATAAAATAAATAATTATCCCGAAAAACGATACTAAAAAGATTGGAAGCAAAACATTTAAAAGTTGAATAGTAAAACGATGATTCTTAATTTTCTCATTATCCAAAAGTCTCATTTTAAGTTCTCTTGATCGAATAGTCATAAGTCCCTCATCGTCACACAAATAATTAATTGAATTTAATATAAACTCTTGGTTTCCTTTAAATGTTTGTTGTGTAAATTTGTCAAAGCCTATGGGGTAAGGTTTTCCTATTTTAGACACTTCGTTTCTGATAATATCTCCATCACTAACAAGAATCATTTTTGCTGCTTTGCTTTTAGTTAAGACATCAGCTAAAGAAATATTTTGAAAATATTTTTGAACTGGTCTGTTTTTAAATACTGATGTGAATTCCCCTTCTAATAATACAGCAATGTTTTTTCTTCCTGCCTTCATTTCTTCGGCATGAGGCATATGGTTAATTTGATTAAAACTAATCCTTGCTGGGATTTGCTCCAATCTTGTTTTAGGAGAGCTTTTTAGAAGCACGGTTTTTTTAATGTTTGAATTTTTCCCAACAGTATCAATTGTTGAAACATATTCTGTCTTTATATAATTTAGATATTTTGATATTACATGATTATTTTCAGAAACTAAAACAGGGAAATAAAACCAAGGAAAGCGTTTAATAATAGGTTTCTCATTGGGTCCTTTCGTTGTAAGTCCAATTGGTGATGAGAACTCGTCTTGAAGTAAATCATTATTTATTCTTGCACCGTATTGAAAAAGCATATCGTTTAGATTCAAATCTTGGGCAAGAGAAATTGTGTTTCCTAATAAAAACAGGCTATCTGTATTTGTTTTACAACCATCTATTAAAAACAAAACATTTCCTCCTTTCATAATATATTGGTCAATTACAAATTTGTCTTGTTCTGTAAATGCTTTTTCAGGTTTTGCAATTATTATTGCCTTAAAATTATCTAAAATTCCCGGTGTCCCATTTATTTTGCCGGTTTTCACTAAATAATATTCAGATAAAACTCTTGTTATATCCATAACTTCATATTCATTAAGCTCACCCTGTCCTTCAATAAAAGCAATTTCAGGTTTTTTATTTTTGCTTAACTTTTGAATAGCGTTTGTAAGTTCATATTCCAAAGATTGAATTGAAGCATTAACATTTTCTTCGCTTTCAGGTGCTACATTCATTGAAGATTTTAACAAATTAATTGTGCTTTCTTTTCCTTTATATGATATTATTATTCCGGGAAAAACCATTTTTTGAGAGCTTTTACCATCTTCTGAAATTTCATTAGTTTCAATGGGAATAATTCCTTTATCAGAAAGGTTTTTATAAAGAGCAAATCTAACTTCTTTATCATGGCTCTCAGAAGGATTTATAAAGTCATATACTAAATTATTGTTCGCGAAAATTTTAAATTCATCCAGTTCTTCTTTTATTTTTTTGTTATAAATTTTAAGTGTTGAAGGTAAACCATCACCTTCGAGGTAAACTTTTATGTATATTTTATCGTTTAGACTTTCTAGAATATTTTTTGTGTAATTTGAAAGTGTGTATCTTCCTTCTGAAGTTAAATCAAATCGAAGAAATTTTATCGATAGAATATATGCTCCTGAAATTATAATTACAAGAGATATTATGAGTTTAATGATGTTGTTTTTTTGTTGCATTTTTTCTTTATTGTTAATTAAACAATAAATTGTTTATCTGTTTTTTGACAGAAATGATTTTGTAAATATTATAAATACTACAGATACTGCAAAAAAATAAATAATATCTCGGGTATCAATAACTCCTCTACTCATTGATTTATAGTGTGCATTAATTCCAATGTTTTCAACAGAATTGCTATAAACTCCCCAAACTGAAAGATTACTAATTGCTTCAAATCCAATATAAAAGAAAAATGCTATTACCATTGCTGCTAAAAATGCAATTACCTGATTATCAGATATTGTCGAAGAAAAAACTCCAATAGCAACATACGCTGTTGCAAGAAAAAACAATCCAATAAAAGAACCCCAGAATGCTCCTGTATCTATATTCCATGGAGGATTTCCTAAAATCCCTACCGTTATAAAAAATATTAGTGTTGGAATTAACGAAAGAACAACTAATGTAATTCCGGCAATATATTTTGCAAGTATTATTTGCATATTTGAAAGTGGTCTTGTATAAAGAAGTTCAATTGTTCCCGTTCGTTTTTCTTCTGCAAAAAGTCGCATTGTAACTGCGGGTACAAGAAACAAAAAAACCCAAGGAGCTATAAAAAATAGTGTATCTAAATTAGCATGTCCACTATCTAGAACATTATATTCTCCTGGGAAAACCCACAAAAACAAACTATTTGAAATTAAAAATATTGAAATAACAATGTACCCTGTCAATGTACCAAAAAAAGAAGAAATTTCTTTTTTAAAAACTGCATATGCAACTTTTACATTTGATAAAGTATTCATTTTAAATTATTTTTTTTCGCAAAATTAATATTTATTTCTAAATTTAAGTATTTGAGTTTATGTTTTATTTATAGTAAAAACCCACACCTTAACTAACTTTTTTTTTATTTATCAGAAAAAAGATGTGGGGAAATTACAGATTTTAATAATTTTATTCATTCAATAGCTCAGCAGTTTTTACAAGGCTTATAAATTCTGCTCTATATCCGTTAACATCAGAACCGATGCCCTTTTTCGCTAAGTCTGAAACCATTCCATAAGTTGCATTGTTTTTAAATTTTGATTCTCTCAGTAACATTCCAAAAGCTGCAACTGATGCTGAAAATTTAAAGTTATCTGAAGTGAAATTCAATTCAACCGTCTCATTTGCAATAGGATACTCTAATTTTATACTCTTGTCACTTTTTGGTGGTTTATATCTGAATTTAATAGTCATTATTTCATTATTAACTTTTGCATTTTCATTCAGAACACTTGTTTGATACTTTAAATCATCAGCTGTACGTACTTCCCAATTTGAATTAGCAGGAACAATTTCATAAAGAGCCGTAACAGTATGTCCTGCTCCAAGTTCTCCTGCATCTTTTTTATCGTCATCAAAATCTTCTTTTGCCATTACTCTGTTTTCATAACCTATTAAACGGTACGCTTTTACATAAGCAGGATTAAATTCAATTTGTATTTTAACATCTTTTGCAATTGTAAACATATTTGCACGCATTTCTTTAACAAAAACTTTTTCAGCTTCCTTAATATTATCAATGTAAAAATAATTTCCATTCCCCGCATTGCTTATTTGCTCCATCCTACCATCTTTATAATTACCCATTCCAAAACCTAGGATTGTTAGGTAGATATCATCTTTCCTTTTTTCTTCAATAAGTTCAACTAATGTGCTTGTTGAAGAAGTTCCAATATTAAAATCTCCATCAGTAGCAAGAATAACTCTGTTGTTACCATTTTTTATAAATGCTTCTTTTGCAGTTTTATATGCTAATTTTATTCCTGCTCCCCCTGCTGTTGAGCCTCCTGCTTGAAGTTTGTCAAGAGCATCAATTATTTTTTCTTTCTCAGACGCATTTGTTGGTGGCAAAATTAAACCGGCAGCACCTGCATAAACAACTATTGAAATTTTATCATTTTGAGAAAGCTCATTTAATAACAATTTTAAAGATTTTCTTAGCAAAGGAAGTTTATTTGCGTTTTCCATTGAACCTGAAACATCAAGGAGAAAAACTAGGTTTGATGGTTTTAAATCTTGATAATCTAACCTCTTTCCTTGCAGACCAATGTGTATAAGTTTATTTTCTTTATTCCACGGACATTCAGAGATTTCAGAATTAAATGAGAAAGGGTGATTGCCTGTTGGTTGCGGATAATCATATGTAAAATAGTTAATCATTTCTTCAATTCTTACTGCACCTTTATCTGGCATTTGGCTATTATTCAGCATTCTACGAACATTTGAATAAGCCGCATTATCAACATCTATTGAAAAAGTTGAAAGAGGGTTAGATTTCGCATCAAGAAATTCATTTTCAACAATTTTATCATATTCTTCTGTGTTATGTTTTGAGTCTCCTTCATCCGAATCAGAAATTACAGAAGGTATCTTTGAAACTTCTCTCATCATAGCATCTGCCGGCTGGTTTAAAGAATATTCTTCAACAACAATTTCTTTTTTTAAACCTTTTCCTGAATCTTGGCTAGTATTACACGCAAAGATATTAAGTAAAAAGAATATGATAGTAATTTTCAATATTTTTGTTTCCATAATTGTTCCTTTTAGTTTAAATTTTAATTTTTTTAATGTACTTTTGAGATGTTATTTTATAAATTTTTCCATAAAAGTAAATTATAGTATATGAAAAAATATATTGTATTATTTGTCTTAGTAATGATATTTTCATCTTGCAAACATCAACAAAAAACAGTTTTGAAAACAAGTATGAAAAGTCCTATTGTATTGGTTTCAAAAGACTATAAAAGCACTCATCAAACATGGTTAAGAAACTCTATAAAAAATGATAATGTTGTTTGCGTAAATATGTATGCAATAAATAGTATTGACTCTTTTAAAATGATGTTAAAAAGAGCTGATGGTATTATAATTTCGGGGGGAGAAGATGTTAATCCTGCTCTTTATGGAAAGCAAAAAGAACTTAACAGATGCGGTAAAATTAATGCTCACAGAGACAGTTTGGAGTTTTTGCTTATTAAGTTTGCTATTAATAAAAGAATTCCTTTACTTGGAATATGCAGGGGGCATCAAATTTTAAATGTTTCGCAAGGTGGAACTTTAATTATTGATATTCCTAAAGATGTGGGTAGTAATTTTATACACAGAGATTCAAGAGAAGAATATAGAAATAACAGTACATCTGTTTTTCATAAAATTTATATTGATAAAGGAAGTTATTTATATAATATTGTAAAAGTTGACAGCGGATATGCATATAGCAATCATCACCAAGCAGTTGAAAAAGTTGCAGAGAAGTTTAAAGTGTCATCTTTTGCAAGTGATAAAGTTGCAGAGTCAATAGAACCGATTGACACTTTACAGCATCCATTTATACTTGGTATTCAGTGGCATCCGGAAGCAACAGATGTAAAAAATCCTTTATCTGGAACAATTGCACGTAAATTTATGAATAAAGTTATGCAACATCATGTTATTGATTAGCTAAAAATAGTTCTTTTAATTTATTTATTATGCAAAAACTGTAAGCAAATATTATATTGATTTCAAATTATTTTAAGTGAGAGTTTTCTAGAATTTTAAGTTACAATTAGCAAGAATTAAGAACTAAGATTTTAAAAGTGATAAAAATCATCTTTTACATAGCATAAACTTAATTTAATCTGCTTATATTAAGGCAATTATAACAAGCAATGTTTAACAGCATATTATGATAAATTTTGAAAAAATATATTTACATTTGTACCGAAAATTTAATTCAAATTAATTAAACTATGACTGATAAAATAAATAAATTCATGGAGGGCATAATTGCCCGTAATGCAGGTGAAAAAGAATTTCACCAAGCAGTTCTAGAAGTTGCTGAAGTTATTATTCCGTTTATAGAAGAAAATCCGGTTTATAGTGAAGCAAAAATTTTAGAAAGATTGTCAGAACCTGAAAGAACAATAATGTTTAGAGTTCCTTGGCAAGATGACAAAGGTGAGATCCAAATAAACAAAGGGTATCGTATTGAGTTTAATAGTGCAATAGGACCATATAAAGGAGGTTTACGTTTTCACCCAAGTGTAAATTTAAGTATTTTAAAATTTTTAGGATTTGAGCAAATCTTAAAAAATAGTTTAACTACCCTTCCTATGGGTGGAGGAAAAGGAGGTTCTGATTTTAATCCAAAAGGAAAATCAGATAATGAGGTTATGCGTTTTTGCCAAAGTTTTATGTCTGAATTATTCCGACATATTGGACCAAACACGGATGTTCCTGCTGGCGATATAGGTGTTGGAGGAAGAGAAATTGGATTTTTATTCGGACAATATAAAAGGTTAAGAAATGAATTTACGGGTGTTTTAACCGGCAAAGGAAGAGAATGGGGCGGAAGTTTAATGCGTCCTGAAGCAACAGGTTTTGGAAATGTTTATTTTGCAAAAGAAATGTTGGAAACAAAAGGAGATTCTTTTGAGGGAAAAACAGTAGCAGTTTCTGGTTTTGGAAATGTTGCTTGGGGTGCAGTTACAAAAGCTGGTGAATTAGGAGCAAAAGTTGTAACCATCTCAGGACCTGACGGATATATTTACGACCCAAATGGAATTACGGGAGACAAAATTGAATATATGCTTGAACTTAGAGCTACAAATAATGATGTTGTTAGGCCTTATGCTGAAAAATTTGGTGTTGAGTTTTTTGCAGGTAAAAAACCTTGGGAACAAAAAGTTGATATTGCACTACCATGTGCCACTCAAAATGAACTTCTTGTTGACGATGCAAAACAATTAGTAAACAATGGAGTTATTTGTGTTTCTGAAGGTGCAAATATGCCTTGTACTCCTGATGCAATTAATGTATTCCAAGAAGCTAAAATTTTATATGCACCGGGAAAAGCATCAAATGCAGGAGGTGTTGCAGTTTCGGGATTAGAAATGAGTCAAAATTCACTACGTTACGGTTGGACATCTGAAGAAGTTGATAAAAAATTACATGAAATAATGAAAGATATTCATGAATCTTGTAAAAAATACGGAACTGATGCAAACGGATATGTTGATTATGTTAAAGGTGCAAATATTGCTGGTTTTGTTAAAGTTGCAGATGCTATGTTAGCACAAGGACTTGTTTAAAACATTTTATTGGACATCCTAATAAAAAAAGAACCAATTAATTTAACAATTGGTTCTTTTTTTATTTAATATTTATAAACTACATCCATTTTACGACAGGACAATCTTGTCTGTGTGCAAGGTGCTCATTTTTAGGATATAAACGAAAAGCATAAGCTAAACTTCCCGGTTTTGCGGGACTGAAACTAACAGAATAATGAGCAATTGAACCTTCTACCTTTTCAAGTTTTGCTTCAATTATATCACTAATTATAAGTTCTCCCACGGAATTTGATTCACTTATTAAAAACTCTACCCCTACATCATTGGGGTTTATTCCATTAACGTTTATAACAATTTTGCTGTTATAAGTTTTACCTGTAACCAACATTTTTGTATTAATTTCAGCTGTATCTGTTGAAACAAGTTCAATTTTATTCCACTCACTAGTAATTTTTTCTTTCCAAGCTGAAATTTCTTTTGCAAGTTTATTGTTATCAGAACATACTTTCTTATATTTTGCAGATAATTTGCTATAATATTTTTTATTATAATCTTCAATCATTCGTTTTGAAGTAAATTCCGGTGCAATTTCAGCAATACATTTTTTCATGTAATTTACCCATTCTTCCGGAACACCTTTTTCATTATACTTATAAAATAAAGGTATAATTTCGTTTTCAAAAGTTTTATAAATTAGCTCTGCATCATAATCATCTTGTAAATTTTGATTTTTATATGTTTTTTCTTGAGACAATGCCCATCCAGCAGCATCTTTGTAGCCTTCAACCCACCAGCCATCAAGGACTGAGAAGTTCATAACTCCATTCATAACAGCTTTCATTCCGCTTGTTCCAGATGCTTCAAGAGGTCTTGTTGGAGTATTAAGCCAAACATCTACTCCGCTTACTAATTCTTTTGCAAGAGAAATGTCATAATCTTCAAGAAAAAGTATTTTTCCAAGAAATTCTGGTCTTTTGGAAATTTCAACAATTTGTTTAATAATTCCTTGTCCACCACCATCTTTCGGATGAGCTTTGCCTGCAAAAATGAACTGAACAGGATATTTTGGGTGGTTAACTATTCTGTCTAAACGTTCTAAATCTCTGAATAGTAAATTTCCTCTTTTGTATGTTGCAAAACGTCTTGCAAAACCTACTGTAAGAGCTTTCTCACTAAGTGTATCTTTAATTTTTGCAATTTCTTTCGGATTTTCATTTCTACTTACTCGAACAGTATCCATTAATTCTTTAATATATAAAATTAAGCGTTTTTTTCTTGCTTTTCTTATATTCCAGACTTCTTCTGTTGATGCTTTATAAATTTTATGAAAATCAGGATCGCCATCTTTTCCTTTTAACAATTTTTGCCATTCTGGAGATGCCCATGTAGGATAATGTACTCCGTTTGTTACATATCCAATATGAAGTTCTTCAGGAAAATAATCTTTCCAAAAATTATTAAAAATTCTTATTCTTGAAACTTCTCCATGTAATTTACTTACTCCATTAATATTTTGTGAAGTATTTGCGGCAAGAATACTCATTGAGAATTTCTCTCCTTTTTGTCCGGGAGTTTCTTTACCTAGATTAATAAATCTCGCCCAAGATATTCCAAGTCTATTTGGATAATCTCCCATGTATTGCATCATTAAGCTTTCATTAAAAGCATCATGTCCTGCGGGCACTGGTGTGTGGGTAGTGTATAAACTTGATGCTCTAACAAGTTCTAGTGCTTCATTAAAACTTAAATGATTTTCTTGCATTGTGTTACTTAGCCTTTCTATACTTGTAAATGCAGCATGCCCTTCATTTAAATGATATACTTCTTGGTTAATTCCCAATAATTTAAGAGTTTTAACACCCCCTATTCCAAGAATAATTTCTTGTTTGAGTCTGTTTTCATTATCTCCTCCGTATAATCTTTGAGTTATGGTTTTATCTTTTTTTGTATTATCATTTCTGTCAGTGTCCAATAGGTATAATGTAATTCTTCCAACATTAAGTTTCCAAATTTGCATATATACTTTTCTTCCTTCCATTTCAGCTGCAACTGTTACTGCTTCTCCTTTTTCATCTTTAACAAGTTTTGCAGGAGAGTCCATAAACCTTTGGCTTTCATATATTTCATCTTGGTCTCCTTGGTTAGAAATTATTTGCTTGAAATAACCTTCTCTGTAAAATAAACCTACGGCAACCATATTGAAACGTGAATCACTGGCTTGTTTTAAATAATCTCCTGCAAGAACTCCTAGTCCGCCAGAATATATTTTTAGAATATTTGCCATTCCATATTCCATACTGAAATAGGCAATTGTTGGCAATTTTTCATCAAATCCTTTTTTTATATAGTCATTAAAGTCAGAAATAACATTTTCGTACATTTTTATAAAAGTCATATCTTTTTCAAGATCTTGAAAACGTTTATGACTAATATTTTTGAGCATTTTTATAGGATCTATACAGCTAGAAATTGTTTTGTTGTTGTTTATATATTTGAATAATTCAACAGCTTTTGAGTTCCAAGACCACCAAATATTCTTAGATAATTTGTCAAGCTCTTCTAATTTTCCTGTATAGTGTGGTTGTACACTTATAGTTTTCCAGTTTGGTTGATTTTTTTCTTGTTTTTTCACAGTTCGTATATTTTTAATGTTGGACAAAAAAGCAATTTATTGTTTAATGTAAATTATTATGTTCTTCGCTATAAATATGAGTTTTATAAATTAGCCTTTATATTTTCTGCAATTTTAAAAAATTCTTTTTGAGATAATTTTAATTTTGGGCGTTTAATATTTAATTCGCTTTCATCATTAAAAGGAATTAAATGGATATGAGCGTGAGGGACTTCAGTTCCGATGACTAATGTTCCTATTCTTACACAATCAATTGATTTATCAATTGCTTTTGCAATTTTTTTTGCAAAAATATGTAATCCTCCTATTAGCTCATCTTCTAGGTCAAATAAATAATCGACTTCTTTTTTAGGAATTACAAGTGTGTGTCCTTTAACTAAGGGGTTTATATCCAAAAAAGCATAAAATTTTTCATCTTCTGCAATTTTATATGATGGAATTTCTCCATTTATAATCTTTGTGAATATTGAAGGCATGTGAAATAGTTTAAAGTTAAAAGTTTAAAGTATAAAGTTAAAATGATATTTCAAGAATTTCAAATGTCATTATTCCTGCGGGAACTTGAATTTCAACTTTATCGCCTTTCTTTTTTCCCATAAGCCCTTTTGCAATAGGTGTTTCAATAGACATTTTTTTCTCTTTTAGGTTTGCTTCTCGTTCAGAAACCAAAGTATATTCCATTATAGCACCATTTTGGATATTCTTAATTTTTACTTTGTTGAGCATTTGAACAGTTGATGTATCGATTTTTGATTCATCAATTACTCGAACATTTCCGAGCATTCCTTGTAGTTGAGCAATTTTGGCTTCCATCATTCCTTGTGCTTCTTTTGCAGCATCGTATTCGGCATTTTCAGACAAATCACCCTTATCTCTTGCTTCTGCAATTTGTTTAGATATTTTTGGTCTTTCAACAGAAGTTAAATGTTCAATTTCTGCTTTTAATTTTTCTAGACCTTCTTTTGTTAAATAAGTTATTTTTGACATAACTTTATTGTTTGATTAATTAATAAAAAAAGAAAGAATCTTGTTGAACATTCAATTCAACACGACTCTTTCAAAATGCAAATTTATAACATTTTTTGGAATGAGCAAAAAAGTGTTTTAAGTTGCTTTTAATAAAATATATGAAAACATGGCTTACTCCACTATTTCTGCATCTGTAACCATCTCAAATTCAGGAGGTGAACCAGCAGAAGTGCATTTATATTGAATCTTATATAGCACATGCTCATAATCATCATTGAAAGTATCGAAAGTTATAAAATAATTAACTTCAACGCCTTCTACATCAGGAATTGCATCAGGGAATTTCCTTTCTAACATAATTACTATTCCTTCTTTTAATCTTTCCCATATAAGAGCTAGGGCATCTTCATCCGACATACTTTCAGGATATGCCTCTGGGTCTTTTACTCTTCTTTTTGAAATTCGAATATCAAAATTGCTATAATATGCACTTGCACCTGTGTAGTAATCTCCTGATCCATATGAGTTCACAAGGTCAGGGTAAATAGTTGCAATATAATCAACAATTAATTGAAAATCGTTTGCTCCCATTGTAAAACTAACAGTAGGGTCAAATATCCACTTAGTCTCGGTACGAACAAACTGGGCAGAAGTTTTAAGTCCCGGAAAATTTATTGACCAATTTTCTCCGTCAAAAGCACATGTGATTGCGTAAATTGGGTCATTATAGCCATATAAATCACATACAATTATTTTTATATCATTAACTTGAGAATATGGATATTCAATTTTTAAAAACTGAGGTAGATAATTTGCAGGCATAGCATCTGCAGAAAAATTATTATATTCTCCGGGTTGTCCGTTAGCTTCTCCCATAGAATCATAGTCATTTGCAGTTAAAACTCTTGAATTTTCAACTAAAGTCCAAATGCTACCATCAAACAAATAAAAGCTTCCGGCTTGTGTGTCAATATTTGGGAATTTATAAAAAACTTCTGTGTAGTTATTTTCGGTTGCATCCGGATATTTGGTTAATAAATAATTAGGCAAATAATCATCAGGATTATCATTTTCTGAAAAATATAAGTTTGTCTCTATTGTACCCCCCATTTCTATATAGTCATTGTCTGAAAGCTCCGATGAGCTAATTGTTCCAAACATCTCACCTATATATTGATTATATGTTACCATAGCATCTGATCCAGCTTTAAATGATGAAAATTTAGTTGCTAAAATAGCTGGCACATTATCATTTGCAGAGTATTTAGTGTTGAAGCTGTTGTATGATGCAATACTTTTTGCCCAAGCAGAATCTTCACTGTTTTCTGCTTTTACAAGCATTAGCTTAGATACTCCTGAATAATCAGTTGATGTGATTGTATATTCAAGATTTTTTTTGAAAAGAGGGAGAGTATCTCCGGCATCAATCATTTCGTATATTTCTTTATTTGGGTTGCAGGCAGTAAAAGCTATTAGTGCAACAAATATTAAAATTAGATAATTTTTCATGTTTTTTATTTTTAAAATTTAATTTTTAAACCTAAAGACCAAGTTCTTCCGTACCCATAATAAACGGGAGTTTTTCCAAGCCCATCACCCGGTTTTGATTCGGAAAAATATTCTGTGTCTAAAATGTTATTTACTTTGGCATAAAGTGTAGTTTTTAATTTTCCTATTTTAAATCTATATTTGGCATTAAAATCTACAAGATGATAATCCGGCATTAGCCAAGAATCTTTCCCTGCATCTTCCTCTTTCACTCTACCTTCAATTCCAAATTTACCAAACAACCTATCATAATAATTATAATCCATTCCTATTTTAAATTTAGGAAGTACTTCTGCATCAAATCCAAGAGCAGCAGTAGTTTGTGCTGCATCTCCAACATGAATTCCAGCTGAGTATAATTTTCTGGTATTAACAAGTTCTCCTGTTGGGTCAATCTCATTCATTACAGCATCATTGTTCCATCTCCAGTCTCCAAAAGATACCATACCCCTAATTTCCACTTTTTTTATTGGATTATAATTCATTTCTAATTCAATCCCTTGATGTAGAGCATTTAGACCAATTAAATTCATAGTATTTTCTGTTCCTCTGATTCTTTCAGAATAAGATTTGTTCATCCACATTGTTCTGTAAAAAGTCAAATCTGCATTAAATTTACTTGTATTTAAACCATAACCAAGTTCAGCAGAAAATACTTTTTCATAATTTGGGTTAGGATTAAGTTCATTATTGCTTATAAAAACATATGAAAAGAATGGTGCTTTTGAAAAATAACCGGAGTTAATAAAAATATTATGATTTTTATTAATGTTATAGTTAAGTCCTCCTTTTACACTATATCCTGTAAAGTTTTGCCAATCTGTTTGTGATTCGTTTACTAAGTAATTCATAACATCAGTTCTTCTATAACTAGATTCTGATACTGATGCTGATAAAAATCCGGAATAACTTTCGCTAACATATTCTCCTTGTAAGAATAATCCTGCCCAAATAACTTCGCCAAAATAGTTTTTTTTATATCTGTCTCCTTTGTATAAAGGTGTTGTAACATCTCGGTTTGGATTTCCATCATTAATAATAAAATAGTCTCCGCCCATAAGGTCTTCAATTTCATAATAGTGATACCCTTTATAATATCTTCCATCAATACCTCCGGTAACACTTATGTCTCCAATTTTAGTATTTAAAGAAGAAACTGCACCGTACCAGTCATGAGAATTATAGCCTAATGACATAATTAAATTTGACCCGTTTACAGCAGTATCATTTTCTGCAATTACTCTCTCAAAATCCAGATAGTTATCTCCGGTTACATATACATTTTCACCAACTATCCCTGTTGGATACCCAATTGATAATGCTTGAGTATTTGAACCTTCCATTCTTCTTCCATAGCCTCTACCTATTGAAGTGTAAATTGCAGTTGAAAGATGAGTATTATCGCTTATATCCCAAGAATGATTTAAAGAAATTTGTGGTTTGTGATATTTGTTAAAAGCATAAGCTCCATTGTAAACTTTTCCGTTTCGAAATCCTGTATTTGCATTATGCTTTCTTCCATCCGGGCTGTTTCTATATTCTTCAATATTATGCATTCCTCTTTGGTTGTGCCATTGTGGTGCACCAAAGCCGGTAAGAGATAGTGTTTGAGTATTTGACAAACGTTTTGAAATATTTAAAAAATAAGAATAGCCTTTGTAATTAGTTCCAACTGCATATCCATCTCCAGTTGTCATAGACCCACTGGCGGTTATTGCCCATCCTTTTTCAGTAAGACCTGTTGAAATTGTAAAAGATTTTTTTACATGATTATCATTTCCGATACCGTAAAAAACACTTCCACCCTTTTCAGCATCAGTTGTTTTAGTTATAATATTTATTGTTCCTCCAACAGAAGATAATGCAAGTTTAGAATACCCTAAACCTCTTTGCACCTGCATTGTTCTGGTAACGTCAGACAGACCTGCCCAGTTTGACCAATATACCTTTCCCCATTCCATATCGTTTACAGGAATTCCATTTATTAAAACACCAATATTATTTCCATCAAAACCTCTCATATTAATCCTACCATCTCCTCTACCTCCTCCGGTTTTTGTAGCATACACACTTGGAGAAGATTTTAATATCTCAGGGAACTCCTGTGTTCCTAGTTTTTCTTCAATAATTTCAGGTTTAATTGTTGTAAATGCAACAGGAGTACTCCTGTCTTTAGCAAATTGAGCAACAATTAATACTTCTGCAATATCAGACTCTTCTGAAACCATTTTAACATCCATTTGCGAACCGTTTATTTTAACTTCTTGCGTTTTCATACCGATATATGAAAATGTTAAAAACTCCCTCCCTGCTGGAACAGAAATATTGTATTTTCCATTTATATCTGAAATAGTTCCAATATTAGTACCTTTAACTAATACGGTTACACCGGGAATTCCAGTTTCAGAATCAGAACTGATTGTTCCCGTGACTGTTCTTTGTGCAAAAGAGATGTATGATGTTCCCAAAAACACAAACATTAACAAAATAGTAAAGACTTTTTTTCTCATTTATGTATAAATTAAAAAATTATTAATTAGCATACAAATATAATATCTTTATTTATTTTGAAAGCAAAAAAAACATTGTTGTACAGAAAAGATTAAAGAAACGAGTTAAAACACGTATAAATATGAGTATTTACAACCCACTTACATAAGAAGAGTATTAATAAAGCTGGATATCATAAAAACAACTACAGTATTCTTTAATTTGTTTAATTTCAGCATTTTAATTAAATTACACTTTTCTTTGTCGGAAAATTTAAAAATTAGTCGGTCTAAGAATGATTATAAAACATATGTATTTATCTTGAATTGTTAATAATTAACAAAAAAATAATATACACATTATTATTTTTTTATTTATCTTGCAAAAATATTTATTAAAAATTTAACATTTAAAATTGTTTGATTATGAGAGACTTAAACAAGTTTTTATTATTAATTATCTTCGTGTTATTTACGGGTTTTGCAATTGGGCAAACTAAAGTAAACGGAACAGTAAAGGCAGAAGATACAAAGGATGCAGTTCCTGGGGTAACTGTTCTTGTAAAAGGAACAACAATTGGAACTATTACAGATTTTGAAGGAAAATACAATATTTCTGTTCCAGCGGGTTCAAAAATTTTAGTTTTTTCTTACATTGGAATGCAAACTAAAGAAGTTGAAGTAAAAGGAGGAAAGCTAGATGTTCTTTTAAAAAGAGAAGACTCTGAAATTGCTGAAATTTACATTGTAGCTGACAGAGCAAAAGAAAGAGAAACACCTGTTGCTTTTTCAGATGTTAAAAAAGAAGAAATTGAACAACAATTAGGTTCAAGAGATTTGCCATTAGTTATGAATATGACACCAAGTGTATATTCAACTGCAAGTGGTGGTGGTGCTGGTGATGCACGTATAAACGTACGTGGCTTCAACCAAAGAAATGTTGCAGTTATGATTAATGGTATGCCTGTTAATGATATGGAAAACGGATGGGTTTATTGGTCTAACTGGGATGGTGTTGCAGATGCAACTTCATCAATTCAAATGCAAAGAGGGCTTAGTGCTGTAAACCTTGCAACTCCATCAATTGGAGGAACAATGAATATTATTACAAGCCCTGCCGACAAGAAACAAGGAGGGGTTGCAAAAATGGAATATGGCTCTGGAAATTTCATGAAAATGTCATTAACAGGACATACGGGTATGATTAATGATAAATTTGCATTAAGTGCAAGTTTAGTAGGAAAGCAAGGAAATGGAGTAATTGATGGAACATGGACAAAAGCTTTAGCATATTATTTGGGAACTACATATAAAATTAACAAAGCCCATAAATTAGAAATGTTTTTTGTGGGAGCATCTCAAAGACACGGGCAAAATTTATATAAACAAAATGTTGCAGCATACAGCCATGATTATGCAAAAAAAATTGGGGCAGATGATAGTACTTTAATTAAATTTCCAGAGGCTGATGCAGACACTCAGTATCCCGACTTTTCAGAAGCAAAAGGTGGTCGTTACTATAATGAAAATTGGGGACCTATAAGTACTGATTATAACGGAAAGCAATTTTGGAATGGAAAGGAACATAACAGATATTCAAAAGATTTTATTAATGAAAGAGAAAATTTCTACCATAAACCATTAGCAAATTTGAATTGGTATGCTAAATGGACACCAAAAGTAAAACAATTTACAACTCTTTATTATTCAGGAGGTAAAGGAGGTGGTACAGGAACTCTTGGAAGTATGAGATGGAATTATCATGCAGGAATTAGTAGTCCTTCACGTTTTGTTAGTTGGGATGAAACATATAATAATAACACCGCAACTGATACAGCGTATGGTGTTCTAAGAAACAGTAGGAATAATCAAATAACAATTGGTGCAATTTCAAAATTTCAAATTTTAATTTCAGACAATTTCAAGGCACAAATTGGAGTTGACTGGAGAACTGCTAAAATTGAGCATTTTAGAGAAGTTAGAGATTTATTGGGAGGAAAATTCTACATGAATCTTGATAAATACGGAAATATGAATGACGAATTTGCAAGTGACCCTAAAGTTTATTTAGGAGATAAAGTTGCATATAATTTTACAAATACAGTAAATTGGATGGGATATTTTGTTCAAGCAGAATATAATATTGAAAAACTAACTGCTTATGGAACATTTGGACATTCATTTATTAAATATACTTATACAAACCACTTTAAAAAAGGAGATGACGGAAAAGAATTAACTTCAGAAACAAAATCTTTACCCGGTTATCAAATTAAAGGAGGGGTAAGTTATAGGCCTCTTATGGGATTTAGTGTTTTTGGTAATTTTGGTTATATTTCAAAAGCTCCTATTTTTGATAATATTATAGATGATAGATCAGGAGTAGTTGCAGCAGATGTTCAAAATGAAATATTTACAGCTTTTGAATTTGGTGTAAATTACCAAACAATAAGAAAAGATATTGATGTAAAAGTTAATTACTATAATACTGGATGGAAAAATAGAGCTCTTAACATTGGTATTCAAAATCAAGACGGTTCAGAAGGTTTTATTTTTGTAACAGGAATGAACCAAAAACATTCAGGAGTAGAGTTTGAAGGAAATTATCATCCTGCTGATTTTATTGCAATTGGAGCAATGGCATCTTTTGGAAATTGGAACTTTACAAATGACGTAAAAGGAACATATAAAGATTATTCCGGAGGTACTGCAAGTGATGAAAGTTATAATTTTTATACTAATGGACTAAAAGTAGGTGATTCTCCTCAAACTCAATTTGGAGGAACAATTACTATTGTTCCTGTTAAAGGATTAAGATTTCAATTTGACGGAAGACATTATTCTAATCACTATGCTGCTTGGGATCCGTTCTCAAGAACTAACGAAAATGATAAAGCACAAGTTTGGAAAACACCTTCATATTTCTTAGCAGATATGCACCTTTCTTACAAACTTCCTTTGAAAAATGATAAGTTAGGAGTTGTTGTATTTGGACATATTTTTAATTTACTTGATGAAATGTATATCCAAGATGCAACAGATAACAGCAAATACAATGCTTTTAAAGGATATGACGGAAGATTTTCTCATACTGTAAACTCAGCAGAAGTTTTCCTTGGTTTACCAAGAACATTTAATTTAGGGGTTAAAATAAATTTCTAAGAAATTTAAAATAACATCTTGTTTAAATATAAAAATTGCCGATTAAATCGGCAATTTTTTTTTAATAATATCATTTTTGTTAGTCGTTCTTTTATTTACCTAATTTCAATCTATGCTTTTTCAATAAAAATATTATCTAATATTTCGGGAATCAAATCTCTTTTTGAAGCCTCACGATAAAGAGTTCTAATTGCATTTTTTCCTTTTATTCCCAATTCTAAAGAATATTTATTAACATATAGGTCAATATGTTTTTTCATTACTTCTGCATTCATTTCTTGTGCATACTGTTTTATGTAATTCAGACTTGAAGCAGGATTTTCATAGGCATATTCGATACTAAGTTTTATAATATTGCTAATTTTATTTTGAAGTTCTACGCTATGTTTTCGGTGAATTACAATTCCTCCAAGAGGAATAGGCATTTTAGAATAATTTTCCCAAAATTCACCTAAATCTATAATCTTTTTTAAACCTTTTGCTTCATAAGTAAACCTATTTTCATGTATTATCAATCCGGCATCAACTTCTTTTTCTAAAATTGCATCTTCTATATCAGAGAAAAGATATGCAACTTTGTTTTTTGCCTGAGGATATGCAATTCCCAAAAGCAAATTTGCTGTTGTATATTTTCCGGGTATTGCAATTTTTAAATCATTAATTTCATCCGGATATATTTTTTTTTTACTTATTAACAACGGTCCGTTATTGTTGCCCAATGCACTTCCTGAATTTAATAAAACATAGTTATTTGAAGCATAAGCATAGGCATGATAGCTGAGTTTTGTAATATCAATTTCTCCTTCAAATGCCCTTTTATTTAACTCCTCTACATCGCCAAGAACTACTTCAAAATCAATGCCTTGCGTATCAATTTTTTTATGAACCACAGCATCAAAAATAAATGTATCATTTGGGCAGGTTGAAAAGCCGAGTGTTAATTTCATATTGAGATTATTTTTAAAATATAAATAACAGATTCTGATAAATTTGAAATTGCAAGCGGAATGTTCCAATTGTCTTTATTTCTATGTTCAACAATATTTGAGACTGCTCTTATTTGCAAAAAATTAAGTTTCTCACTAAAACACACATAGGCAGCAGCCGCACCTTCCATAGTTTCAACATCTGCATTAAATTTTTCTTTTCGTTTTTTAATTTGTTCCACACTTCCTGAAGTTGAATTTACCGTTATTCCTTTTACTTTTGGCAAATCAAAATTATAATATTTAAGATTTGAAATTAACTTTCCGTTTTTAAAAGGAAAATGATTTTTGTTAATAAAGTTTTCATCAAATAATGTTTTAAAACTATTATCAGCTTCTGTAATTCCTAAGTCAGCAAATTCGTCAGAAACTACACTTACTACATCTCCAACATGCAATTTATGAGTAAAACTTCCACAAAGTCCTATATTTAAGACTAATTCATATTTTTTTTCAGACAAGGCTTTTGTTAATGAATATGTTGTAAAAGAAATTCCTATTCCTGAAATTAATATATCAATTTTTAAATTTCTATAAGAGTATAATTTAAGCGATGAAGACTTTTCAGATTCAAAATTTAAATATTTTAATAAGTTTTCTACTTCAAATTTAGTTGACGAAACTATTAATATGTTATAAAATTTTTTCAAAATATACTAAGTGCTTTGTTTTTATTTTATTTTTACAAAAATATTAAAATTGCTGACTAAAAAATAAACAAATGAAAATAATAAGCAAAGGAACCGGCATTGATGAAGATTTTGGATATGTTAGAGTTGACAGCTGGAACGATGAAACAACAGAAAAAATAGCAAAACACTACAAAGAAATAATGAAACTATTAGGCGAAGATGTTGAAAGAGAAGGTCTAGAAAAAACACCTCAAAGAGTTGCTAAAGCAATGCAATTTATGACGCAAGGATATAACTCAGACCCATCAAAGATTCTCACTAGTGCCTTGTTTACAGAAGATTACAAAGAAATGGTAATTGTAAAAGATATTGATTTATATTCTATGTGTGAACACCATATGTTGCCATTTTTCGGAAAAGCTCATGTTGCATACATCCCTAACGGAAAAATAACAGGATTAAGCAAAATTGCAAGAGTTGTTGAAGCATATTCTCGAAGGCTCCAAGTTCAAGAACGACTTACAATGCAAATTAGAGATACTATTGAAGAAACTTTAAAACCTCTTGGAGTTGCTGTTGTAATAGAAGCCCAACATATGTGCATGAGAATAAGAGGTGTTCAGAAACAAAACTCTGTTACTACAACATCTGCATTTACAGGTGGTTTTAATAATGCAAAAACAAGAGAAGAATTTATTCATTTAATTGGAGCAAAATTGGTATAATTTCATTCTTTTAATATCTGAACACTAAAAGCAAAACAATGAAAACTAATAAAAGCACCGCAAAATTTTCAGCAATAGTAAAAATAAGTGAAGATTTAAAAAAACTTAGTAAAAAAACAGGAGAAGAATTTCTTTTTTTAAACAGAGGAATAAATCAAGTAGTAAATATTAATTTAACTGAAATTATTCCAATGATTGATTTTAATTCCTCTTCAATTCAGTATTATGCCCACTCAAAAGGCATGCTTTCATTAAGAAAAGCAATAAACTCGGAATTTTTCCATAACAAAACCTCCGACGAAAATATTTATATCACTTCAGGAGGAATGAATTCACTTTTTTTAGTTTTTCAAACTCTTGATGTTAAAAAAGTTTATAGTCATTCATTTTATTGGGGAGCATATTCAAACGTGCTTAAAATTAGCAATAAAGAACATAAATTTTACAATTATTTTGACGACATAATTTCTGAACCTGAAAAATTTAATAATTCTGCTGTAATAATTTGCGACCCAAACAATCCTTCCGGAAGTAAAACTGATGATAAAAAGTTATTTGAAGTTTTGGAGGCAATAAAAAATCAGAACACAACAGTTATTTGGGACGGACCTTACCGCAGATTATTTTATGACAACAACGATACATTATACAAAAAGTTATTAAATTATGAAAATGTTATAATAACAGAGAGTTTTAGCAAATCCATTGGCTTAAGTGGGCAACGAATAGGCTTCATGCATTCCAAAAACAAGGAATTTAACAAGGAATTTGCTATTAGATTGTTATATTCCGGAAACGGAATAAATGCATTTGCTCAAATATTAACAGAAAAAATTCTTACAACCAAAGAAGGCAAAAAAGCTGCAAATGATTTTAAGGAAAAAACCTCAAATGATATATCAGAAAACATTAAAATATTAAAAAATAAAAAAATACTTGCCGAAGAATTTTATGCAAATCAGACCCCTTTCGGAATTTTTGTCATAGTAAACAAATCTTTTAAAGAACTAAAGTCAAAAAAAATAGGTAGCGTACCTTTAAACTTCTTTACAGAGAGAAAAGATATTGATGTTGAAAAATATGCAAGAATCTGTGTTTCAGCACCCAAAGAAAAATTCTTAAAATTCTTTTCTAAATTTTGATAAGAAATAATTGGTGACCGACTAATTTTTTATATCGCTATCAGACAATAATCATAAGAAAAAAAAAAGAATTGCAATTGCAACTCTTTTATTCTGAAAACACTTTACTGTTAGAAGATTGGTGCAAAACTTCCTTAATTGTTTTGTCTAGATCATCCAATGAAAATGGTTTTATAATAATACCATCAAATCCTTCATCCTTGTACGTTTGACTAAAGTCTGAGGAGAAATCTTTATTTGTCATTGCTATAACAGGTACAGTATTTTCGGGGTATTTTAGATTTCGTCTTATATGTTCAATTGTTTCAAACCCATTTAATTCAGAAAGTTCCAAGTCTAAAAGAATTAAATCAAACCTATTATTTTTAAGTAATAAAATAACATCATAGCCTGTTTCTGCGGTCTTATAATCGTACCCTAAAACACTTAAAATTTCGAGCATAACTTTTTGCCCTGCTCTAAATCCTTCTGCAAGTAAAATTGTCTTATTTTGGCTTAAATTTTTGATATTTTTATCTTTCTTTATTTGTTTTCATAAGTAGCATATTTTATGCCATCAATATACTTGTACAGTTCTCATTACCATACATTCTGTTATGTAATAATTACAAGAATTAAAACATAGTTTACATTCATTTTATCATAATCTTTTGATAATTAAAAACCTAACATATTGTTAATAAAAATTCACAATTAAATTTTTATGTTTTTTTAAATATGACATAATTCTCAATTTTATTTTGTCATACTAAATATCATTTGTAAATTTACAATTATTTTAAATACTTAAACAATATTTTTATTTGTTTTGTCGTAATTAAAACATTATATTTACGCTTTTACAAAAATTGAAATTAGGAATAAGATGAAATTCAGGGAAATAAAAACATTAGTTATACTTTCTTCAATATTTTTTTTAAACTTGGCTGTTTTAGGACAAACACCAAAAATGATTTTAGTTGAAGGCGGGACATTTACAATGGGGTCAAATTCAGGAGTGCCAGAAGAAAAGCCTGCTCATAAAGTAACTATATCTTCTTTTACTATATGTGATCATGAGGTAACAGTTTCTGAATATAAAAAGTTTACAAGTGCTACCGGCAAAGAAATGCCGCCAAGTCCTAGTAAAAAATGGATGGATACTCATACTCCTACAAAAATGCTTTATGCTTCCTCCGGAAAATCTTTTTGGGGTTGGGAAGCAAATTTTCCAATACATCATGTTAATTGGTTTGATGCAGTTGAATATTGTAATTGGTTAAGCAGTAAAAATGGATTAAATAAATGTTATAAAAAAAATGCTGATGGTGGTTGGGATTTTGACAGAACAAAAAACGGATACAGACTGCCAACCGAAGCAGAATGGGAGTTTGCTGCAAGAGGAGGAAATAAAACTAGTGGTAGTAAATATAGCGGAAGTAACGATATTAATGCTGTATGCTGGTACGATGAAACTACAAAATTAGCAGGACCCAAAGCAGTAAAAACGAAAAAAGCAAATGAACTTGGCATATACGATATGAGTGGAAATGTTTGGGAATGGTGTAGTGATTATTATAAATCAAATTTTTATTCTTCATCTCCAGCAAAAGATCCATTTTGTAACTCAGTAATGCCATATCGTGTTCTAAGAGGAGGGTCATGGCACTACAGAGCTGAGCTTGCAAAAGTTACAAGTAGAGACGGACCAAAAGCTGCAAAGACAAATTATAACTACGGATTTAGAGTTGCAAAAAATAAATAAAAAATAAAGGCGGTTCAAAAAGAAACGCCTTTTTACTTTTTATAGTTTTATAAGTGTTTTACAAATACTACATATCAAAAAAACCTATTCTTTTTCAAATTTATTTTGTATTAATTGTAGCAACTATTGTTGTAACATTTTCTTGCAATAAAGACAAAAAAAAAGAAGAACTTGCATTAATATATGAATATATTAATAAAAATAATATTAATGCAATTGAAACAGAAAGTGGTTTAAATTATGCACTAACAGGATTTTCAACTCCCGAAACCTTAGAGGGAGACTTCCCAAATCAAGGAGATATTGTTATTACAATTTACAAGGGCTATGTTTTAGACGGACCTAATAATCTTATTTTATTTAAAGAAACAACTTTTGAAGAACCAGAATATTACATATACCAAGAGGACTATGTAATAGAAGGTTTTGAAGAAATAATTGGACTGATGAAAAAGGGAATGACTGCAACAGCAATAGTGCCATCAAAACTTGCATACAAAGGAGATAGGGTTGGCATTATTCCTCCCTACTCTACTTTGGTTTTTGAAATTAGAATTTTAGATATTAACAGCTCTTCAAAATAAACATCATTAAATATCTTCACTTTGCACAATATTAAAACAATAAAAAAAATTGTTATTACAGGTCCCGAATCTACTGGAAAAACAAGGCTAAGTAAAGAACTATCTAAAAAATACAAAACTATATTTGTTCCAGAATTTGCAAGAAAATATATTGAAAATAAAAAAGGAATATATACCTACGAAGATGTTATATATATTGCAAAAAAACAAATTGATGATTTAAACCATAATTATAAGAATGTAAATAAATATATTTTTTACGACACAGGCTTAATTATTACAAAAATTTGGTTCCTTGAAGTTTTTGAAAAAGTTCCTGCTTTCATTGAAGAAGCTATACAATCAATTAAAATTGATTTGTATTTATTATGCTACCCCGACATAGAATGGGTAAAAGATAATATTAGAGAAAACGGAGATCAACAAACAAGATTAGATTTGTTTTTTAAATACAAAAAAGAACTTGAAAAAAATAGATTTAAGTATTTCATAATTAGAGGAAAGGATAAAAATAGGTTTTTAAGAGCAAACAAATATTTATCTTCGGCATATTGTTTGTATAATACATAGCAAAACAAAATAAAATTAACAAATTATGAAAATTAACTTAAAAACATTTATTATTTCTGGACTTGTTATTTTCTCAACACTTTTTTTCAATCAAAAAAGTTCAGCACAAGTTACAAACAGTGAAGATTTAGATGAAAACAGAATGGTTTATTGGTTCTATGTGAGCGTTAGAGAGCATGAAAATTCAAATACTGGCTATGTTAGCTATAAACTTCAAAGAAAAGGTGGCAAAATTAAACACGGAACAGTTAAGCAATACGACAGAGAACTGTGGAAAAATTTAGGGAACGGTAGCAAAATGGCTATAGGACCTTTTAATGATTATAATGAAGCTAAGAAAGGTTTTCTATTTTACGATATACAAGAAGAACCACATGAACTAGATTCAACTTTTGATATGAATCAGCAAGTTTTTTGGTTTATCCTTCATGTTAACAGAAGGCCTCGTTCAAATTCGTATGAATTGATTAGAAAACCGGGATCAATTGCTTCCGGAAACTATGCAGATTTTGATGTTTTTTTAAAAGAAAATCTTGAAATGCGAGTAATGACAATTGGTCCGTTTGTTTATATGCCCGAAGCAGAAGAAGCAAAAAGAATGTATCGACTGCATTAATTGAAAAATAAAACTTTATTAAAAAAAACAGCCAATTTATTCGGCTGTTTTTTTTATGAACATATTTGCTTATTTAAAAGCTTTCTTTTTTAATAAAAATTTTGCAAGCTCTTTTCCTGCTTTTGCATAAGACTCTTTAATTCTTTCTCCGGTGTCCCATGTTGCACCAATTGAATTTCCGGGAGATTTGTATATGTCAACAATAGCAAGAACATCGTCAGGAGAACCGCTTTTTACAAAAATTGCCTCACAGTTTATTAAAGCGGGTCGTGAAGAAACATAAGCATAATAACCGGGTTCTGTAAAATAAGTATGTATAATCATTGTATATTCGGATTCAACATTTTGATCTGCCTTAACTTTTGCTTTACTTATATATTTTGCAAATAACTTTTCAAACAAAGGCTCAAATCTGTTTTCTCTATCATTAGCCCAACTTTCTTTCCATTTGTCTCCTCTTCCTTCTTCTTTTTTGTTAAACTCGGTAGCTTTTTTATTAAGATAATCTTCTTCTGAATATTTACCTACTTTCATATCGTTATAAGTATATTCAATTTTTAATTCTTTCACACCGCTTAAAAAATCAAAATTTCCTTTTTTAAGTTTTACCTTTTGCCCAAAAGATGTTGTTGTTATTGCAAATAATACAATAATCGTTAAAATTGCTTTAATTTTTCTCATTTTTATTAGATTTAAGAGTTAATAAATATATGTTATTTGTTGATTAAATCATTTATAATTCCATCTGTTTTATTTCCTCCCCAATTTATTGCTCCTGTTTCTTTAACTATTATTTTTCCTGTTTTCGAAATAATATAAGTTACAGGAATAGAATTTGAGCTAAAAATTTCAGGACTTTTGTATTGCGATGTATATACAGAAAAAGTGAAAGCTTTTTTCTTAATAAATGAGTTTACAGTAGAGAAGTTTTCATTAGAAACTAAAACAAACTCAATGTTTTCATTCTCTTTATACCTATCATAAAGTGCTTGTATACCGGGCATTTCTCCAATGCAAGGACCACACCAAGTTGCCCAAAAATTTAAAAAAATAACTTTTCCTTCAAAATCTTTAAAATTTACAGCACTTCCTTCTAAATTTGTTAATTGCCAATTAATATCCGAAAAATTAACAGTTTTTTCTTCTGACGCTTTTTCAATAGATGGTTCAATAATTTTTGCTTTTACACTATTAACAAAACCGCTAATTGCAAGTCTGCTGCCAGGGATAAAAAGAGCTACAATAAAAACAATAAAAATTAAATCGGAAATTTTACCAAAAACAGACTTTTTTTTTAGGTAATCTTGGAATTTTTCTTTAAGACTTTTCATTAATATAAATTTATGCAAATGTATAAAAATAAAATAAGCATTTTGTACAATCTTAGTTAAAAAGGTCTTTAGATTTATAGTATTAACATAAATTTAAAAAAAAACTTTACCTTTGAAAAAATAACTGCTTTTTAAAAAAACCATGCAAGCACAACAATCTTTCATTCAATTTAATTCTTCCGAACAGAAAAGTCAATTTGAAATAATTTCATTAAAAGATCTTGCAGAAAAACAATTAAAAAAAGACTATAAAATTCAAAAACCACATAGATTGGAATATTATTCAATAATTGCAATTACTACTGGTTTTGGATTTCATAATATTGATTTTAAAAAATACAGTTTCACAAATGGAACTTTTTTCTTTTTAGCAAAAGAGCAAATTCAATCTTTCGATTTTAAACCGGGAAATGAAGGTTTTGTAATAACTTTTAATGAAGAGTTCTTGAATGCATATATTAAAATGCCAAAACCTTTATCTCAAACCTGCTTATTTAACTACCATTTAAAGCACCCTCAAATACAAGTAAATGCACTTGAAAGAGAATATTTTTTTGATATTGTAAGAAAAATTTATCAAGAATATCAATCTAAAAATGGATTTGCAAAAAATAACATTATTCAAACTTTGCTAAACTTACTTCTGCTAAAATCGGAAAGAATAAAAAGAAATAAATTTTTTAATATTGAACAGGAAAGTTATAATGATTTGTTTTATAAATTTAAAGATTTAATTGAAACAAACTATAAACAAACAAGAAATGCAAAATATTATGCAGAAGTTCTAGGAATTTCATATAAACATTTAAATAATATTTGTAAAAATATTACACGGAAAACTGCAAAAGAATTTATTGACTCTTTTCTGGTTTTAGAAGCAAAAAGATGCTTAATTAGCTCAAATGATACAATAAAAAAGATTTCTAAAAATACTGGATTTGAAGAATCAACAAATTTTATAAAATATTTTAAAAAACATACAGGTTTTTTGCCTGTTAAGTATAGAGCAAAATTCAAATAATTAAATAAAGTGAATAAGAAATCAAAAATTTATATAGCAGGAGCAAGTGGGCTTGTTGGAAGTGCAATAGTAAGAAACTTAAAGAAAAAAGGATATACAAATTTTGTATTTTCTCCTCATTCAAAATACGACTTAACAAATCAGCAAATTGTTAAGAAGTTTTTTGAAAATGAAAAACCTGAGATTGTATTTCTTGCAGCTGCAAAAGTTGGAGGAATTGTTGCAAATAATACTTATAGGGCAGAATTTATATATGAAAACCTTCAAATTCAGAATAATATTATACACCAATCCTATCTTAACAATGTTAAAAAATTAGTTTTCTTGGGAAGTTCTTGCATTTATCCAAAAAACAGTCCTCAACCTATGCAAGAAAATTATTTATTAACATCCAAACTTGAATATACAAATGAACCTTATGCTATTGCTAAAATTGCCGGAATAAAAATGATTGAAAGTTATAATTTACAATACGGTACAAATTATTTGGCTGTTATGCCTACCAATTTATACGGATTTAATGACAATTTTGATTTAGAAAAATCTCATGTTCTTCCTGCTTTGGTAAGGAAAATGCACTTGGGAAAAGCACTAAAAGAAAACAACTTTAACATTATAAGAAATGATTTAAACAAACTGCCAATTGAAGGAATTTCTGGAAAGGCAGAAATAGATAAAATCCTGCACATTCTTAATAAATACGGCATAACAAATAAATCTGTAAAATTATGGGGAACAGGTAAGCCTCGAAGAGAATTTCTACATTCTGATGATTTAGCTGATGCCTGTGTCCATATTGCTGAAAAAATTAATTTCTCTAATATTTTATCTCAAAATTTTCAAATTATAAATCCTGACTTCCCTTATACAAAAACGGAAGTAAGAAACACTCATATAAATATAGGTACAGGAAAAGATATTTCAATTAAAGAACTAGCAGAACTAATTAAAAATGAAATAGTTAACTATTCCGGCAATATAACTTGGGATACATCAAAACCAGATGGAACTTTCCAAAAACTATTAAATGTAGACAAACTTCACAGCTTAGGTTGGCAAGATAAAATTGAATTAAAAAAAGGGATTGCTGAAATGTACAAATTATATTGTGTCTAAATTTAAAAAGCATCAGTATTTAACATAACAAGAGTGCAATTTTCAACAGTTTCAATATTGTTTTTTATTGCAAGTTTTTCAAATTCAAGATTTTCTGTTCCCGGATTAAAAATTAATCTTTTTGGTTTTAAAGACAAAATATATTCATAATATTCAGTTTGTCTCTCTGCTCCAACATATAAAGTTACAGTATGTATGTCCTTAAAAAAAGGTGTTCCTATAATTATTTCTGTTTCAGCAATTATTCCCCTTCTAATACCAATAGGAACAACCTCATGTCCATTTATTTTTAATAAGCGTACAGCTTTATTTGAATAACGTGAAGGATTGGGGCTCGCCCCTAAAATTAATGTTTTCATAAATAAAGTTTATTAAAAATAAGAAACTACATCATCGTTTCCTTTTAGGACATTAATATCTGTAAGAATTTTATTTGCAAGACTACTTGCCCCTATTCTAAAAAGCTCAGGCGACAGCCATTCTTCTCCTAAAACATGTTTAATTACTGCAATATATTTTAATGCTGTTTTGCTGTCTGAAATTCCACCTGCAGGTTTTAATCCAATTTTTTTTCCTGTTTTTTCGTAAAATTCTTTAACCGCTTCTGCCATAACATAAATTGCTTCAAGTGTTGCTGCCGGTTCCATTTTTCCGGTTGATGTTTTTACAAAATCTCCGCCTCCTTCCATTGCTAAAATACTTGCAACTTTAATATTTGAAAGGTTTTTTAAAGCTCCTGTTTCCAATATAACTTTTAAATGACCTTTTCCGCAGGAATCTTTAATTTGAACAACTTCATCATAAACCAGCTCATAGTTTCCTGAAAGAAATTCGCCAACAGAAATTACCATATCTGCTTCTGTTGCTCCATATTTAAATGCAAAAGATGTTTCAACTGTTTTCACATCAATAAAAGTTTGTGATGCTGGAAACCCACCTACAACAGATGCTAAATTTACTCCCTTAGGCTTTAAGTTTTCACGAACTGTTTTAACTAATGAAGGATAAACACATATTGCTGCTACATTTGGCATATCAGGAAAATACTTTGAAAAGTTGCTAACATTATCAGCAAACATCTTTCCTCTTGCTTGTGTATCTGTTGTGCTTAATGTTGTTAAATCAATATAACTGAAAACTTTTTTTAAATTTTCAATATCATAAAGTTTTTCTGATTCCTTTACAATTTTTTCAATAGCTAATTTAACTTTTGCTTCATTAACTTTGGTATTATAACTTGATAACATATTTTTCATCTGTCTAAATTTATCTAATTAACTAATATTTAATAAATTGCATAAATGTTTGTATTTAAAATAATTGTTTTGTTCTACACATACGAACACTTGCTTTGTTACGCAAGTAATATGTATGTTACCTAATAGTCATCCCTTTGAGTGTCAAAATCTTTGTCGTTGGTGTTTCAATATATTCAATTTTATTTTTTTAACTTTAGATTATTCCTGTGCCTTTCCTTATCTCTTTTTGTTTTCTTAACTAAACTTTTTTGCAAAGCATCTGTTAAATCAACTCCTGTTTGGTTTGCAAGACAAATTAATACAAACAAAACATCTGCCATCTCCTCTCCCAAATCTTTATTTTTATCAGATTCTTTAAAAGATTGTTCCCCATATATTCGAGCTATAATTCTTGCTAATTCTCCAACTTCCTCAGTCAGAAGAACCATATTTGTAAGCTCGTTAAAATATCTAAGTCCAATATCTTTAATCCACTTATCTACTGTTAATTGTGCGTCTTTTATTGTCATAAACACATACCTATTTTATTAATGCATCTTTTCTCATTTTCCTTTTTATTGTATCGGGCAAACTAAAATCTCCATTATAAAATCCTTTTTCCCATTCGCCATACATCGGATTTGGAAAAATTATAAATTTAGTACCAAAAGTTTCTTTATTTTCATGTGTAATTCCAAAACCAAAGTCATCTCCTCTATGAGCAAATATTTCATCAAAGTCTCTTAAATTATCTCCAAGATACAAAATAACATCAAAATTTTCAAGAATTTTATTTCTCCGTTCTGTTTTGTCAGAAGTTTTAGTTTTTAAAAACATATGTTCCTTATCGGCAAAAGGGAAACCTTCATTTTTTAAATTCTCAATAGTAACATCAGTACTTTTTGCACTTCTGTTTGAAACATAAAAAATTTCTAATCCTTTTTCTTTTGCAAAATTGCAAAAATCTACTGCTCCGGGTAGGGCTTTGGCTCTTTTTTCATTAACCCATTTTGCCCAACTATCTTTTTTATAAGATGTTCCATTAAGAATTAAAGACGAAGTATAAGGACTATTATTTAAAATAGTTTCATCAATATCTGTAATAATAGCCTTTGTTTTTCTTTTTTTAATTTTGAGTCTGTCCTTTTTAACATTTTTTTCAACTAACATTTTTGCTAAATTAAAATTCTGCAAATAAATTGCTTGAACTTCAGCTGCTCTTTGATACCACAAGGTTCCCATTGTAAGATGTTCCGAATTTAATAGTGTGTCAGTCTTTGGTTTTTCAGCACTTACTTCTTCATTTTCACAACAAGAAGATAAAAACAAAACAACTCCTAAACTTAATAATAAAACATTTTTCATTTTTTTTTAATTTTACGCAATTTACAATTTCTTATTTAATTTTTTAATCTGATTTTTAATTATTCTTTATTTTTACTGTCAATAATAATAGTAACAGGCCCATCATTTATAAGTGAAATTTGCATATCTGCTCCAAATTTCCCTGTTTGTATTTTAATTCCGCTGATAATTTCTAATTCTTTTATAAATCTTTCATATAGTGGAATTGAAATATCCGGTTTTGCAGCTTTAATATAGGATGGTCTGTTTCCTTTTTTGGTTTTGGCATGGAGCGTAAACTGGCTTACAACAAGTATTTCTCCTTTTACATCCATAACGGATAAGTTCATAACATCCTCATTGTCAGGGAATATACGCATTGCAGTGATTTTTTTACTCATCCATTTTAAATCATCTTCAGTGTCTCCATTTTCAAATCCTGCAAGAATTAAAAGCCCCTTTCCAATTTGCGATTTAACATCTCCTGCAATACTAACAAAACTTCCATTAACTCTTTGAATTACAACTTTCATTTTAGTTTGTGTTTAATTTTGAGATTTGCAAAATCTTTAAGATTTAGCAAATCTATTTTAAAAACTACAAAAAATTAGTTTTTATAAATTCCGCAATCTGAACAGCATTGGTAGCTGCTCCTTTCCTTAAATTGTCTGCAACAATCCACAAATTTAAACTTTTTTCTTGCGAAAAATCTCTCCTAATTCTACCTACAAAAACATCATCCTTGTCTTTTGCAATAATAGGCATAGGATAAATATTTTTAGACACATCATCCTGAACCACAACACCGGCAGTTTTTTCTAGAAGTCTTTTTATATCATCAATTTCAAAATCTTTTTCAAATTCTACATTAACAGATTCTGAATGCCCTCCTTCTACCGGAACTCTCACAGCTGTTGCTGTTAATCTTATGCTTTTATCTAAAATTTTATGCGTTTCATTAACGAGTTTAAGCTCTTCTTTTGTGTAATCATTTTCTGTAAAATCATCGCAATGTGGCAAGCAATTTTTATATATTTGATGCGGATAAACTTTATTTTCAGAAACATTATTTTCTTCATTTTCAAGTTGTTTAACAGCTTTTACGCCTGTTCCCGAAACTGACTGATAGGTTGAAACTACAACTCTTTTTATATTATATTTTTTATGAAGCGGTGCTAAAACCATTAACATCTGAATTGTTGAACAATTTGGATTTGCAATAATTTTATCTTCTTTCCGGAGAAGATTTGCATTAATTTCTGGAATAATTAATTTTTTATCCATATCCATTCTCCAAGCCGAAGAATTATCAATAACAAAAATTCCTTTATTTGCAAAAAGTGGTGCATATTTTAAAGATATTGAACTTCCGGCCGAGAAAATTACAATCTCCGGATTAAGCACAATTGCATCCTCAATAGAAATAATTTTATACTGTTTAGATTTGAATGTAACAAGTTTATTTACAGACTTTTCTGATGCCACAGGGATTAAATTGCACACAGAAAATTTTCTTTCATTTAAAACTTTTAAAATTAGCTGCCCTACCATTCCTGTTACTCCTACTACTGCAATTTTCATTTTTTTGACTATTAATATGCTTGTTTATATAATAATATATGTTAATTTTGAAACTGATAGCAAAAATATAATTTAATAATACAAAATATAATATTAGTATGAGAAATTTTCTATTCATTGTCATAGTTCTGTTTCCTTTTCTCTTGAACGCTCAAATTAATGATGATTTTGAAGACGGAGATTTAAACAATTGGACAGAAAGTACTGCGGGACACTTTGCAGCATCTTCTGAAAACCCTATAAATGGAACATATTCATTGCATCATGTTTTTGATAATACAACTGCAGGACACGATCAAATTTCTATTCCTTTCGGTACATTTGACATAAGTGCCGAAACTACTACTTGGAGATTTCAAACAAGATATGAATACAATCCTTCGGGAGATAATACTTGGAGTGTTTTTCTTTTTGCAGACAATAATGCTTCGGAAATGTTTCCGGGAGGAAATATTAACGGATATGTTTTCGGTGTAAACTTTTCCGGAACTTCTGACTTTGTTAAACTTTGGAAAATAACAAACGGAAGTGCATCTCAAATTGTAAATACAAATTATAATTGGCAAACAAATATTGGAACATCAAGCACTGCCGGATTTGAAATAAAAAGAACAGTAGCAGGAGATTGGTCAATTTTTATTGACGATAACGGTGGTTTTGATAATCTTATTCAAATAGGAACAACAACAAATAATACAGACTTTAATACAACTAATTATTTTGGTATTTGTTATGAATATACTTCTACTGCTGACCAGAATTTATGGTTAGATGATTTTTATTTAGGTTCTGAAATTGCCGACACAGAAGCTCCGGAAATACAAAACATTGAAGCAATTTCAAACAACACAATACTTGTTAATTTTAATGAAAACTTACTTGAAACAACAGCAGAAAATATTTCAAATTTTTCTGTTGACGGAGGAATAGGCAATCCAACAAGTGCAACATTGAATATTTCTGATAATAAGCAAGTTGAGCTTGTTTTTTCAGGAACTTTTATTAATGATAACGAATATACTTTAACTGCAAACAATGTTGAAGATTTAAGCGGAAATGCAACAAGCAATGAAACAGGAACTTATACATATACGCAAATTGATGCAACTAATGTTTATATTATTTCGGCAACAGAACTAGATGTTGTTTTTAACAAAACAGTTGATATTATAAGTGCCGAAACTACATTAAATTATTCTGTTAATAACGGAATAGGAAATCCTGCAAGTGCAACTGTTGACGGAACAGATAATAAATTAGTACATCTTACTTTTGCTTCAAATTTTCAACTTGAGCAATCTTACACAATAACGATTAATAATGTTGAAGACCTAATTGGAAATATTATGAACACAGCAAATTTGGACTTCTTTTTCTATGAAGTTCAAGCATACGATTTAGTTATAAATGAAATAATGTGTGACGTAAATCCTGCACCCGAAGCATTACCGGTTCACGAGTATGTTGAAATTTATAACAATTCAGATTATGACATTAATCTTAGCGGATGGACATTTAAAATTGGAGATAATACTCCAAAAGACTTTCCTAATAAAATAATACCCGTGGGAGAATACGGAATAATTTGTGAGGATTTGGCAGAAGCAGAATTTAATTCATTTGGAATTACCCTAGGAATTATGAATCCTTCTGAACTTACTACAACAGGTAAAAGACTTGTAATAAGAAACGAAAATAATATTATTATTGAAGATTTAACATATTCAATTGATTGGTATGACGATACGGATAAAGACGGAGGAGGTTGGTCTATTGAAAGAATTGATCCTTTAAATTTTTGTGGAGAAAATGAAAATTGGACAGCAACAGTTGATTATACGGGAGGAACACCTGGAAGATTAAATTCTGTATATGCAACAAACCCGGACAATTCGGCTCCGGAAATTTCTTCTATTAAATTAATTTCTTCAAAACATTTGGAAATTACATTTTCTGAAAAAGTTGAACAAAACATTGCCGAAACAATTACAAATTACACATTAAACGGAACAATAAATCCGACATCAGCTCTAATTAGTTCTGAAAGCACAGCAGTTGTAAATATATATTTTACCGACAATTTCAATATCGGAAATAATACAATTTTAATTCAAAATATTGAAGATAATTGTAGCAATGTTTTAAATGATTATTCCGAGAACTTCGATTATCAACTTATTTATCCCTTGTCAATTGAGATAATGTCAGAAAATCAGTTAAGAATTCACTTTTCTGAAAAAGCAGAACTAAATTCCGCACAAGAGCAAACCAACTATTTAGTTAATAATGGAATAGGAAATGCTAATGTTGCAATAATAAGCAATGCGGACAGTACAATTGTAAATCTTCAATTTGCAAATTCTTTTTCTCTTGAACAAACATATACAATAACTATTGAAAATGTTAAAGATGTAAATTCCAATAATATGAATACTGCAAATATTGATTTTGTATATTATATCGCAAAACCTTTTGATATTGTTATTAATGAAATAATGTGCGATATAAACCCGGCACCTCTTACATTACCTGCTGAAAAATATGTTGAATTATACAATACATCTTCTTTCGATTTGGACTTAACAGATTGGTATTTTCTTTCAGAAGGACAATCGGAAAGAGTTTTTCCTTATTTAACATTAAGATCTCATGAATTTTTAATTCTTTGTGAAGAAGGTAATGAAAATCTTTTTGCACCATACGGAAATGTTTTAGGATTTTTAACATCAAGCGACATAATTGCATCCGGAAGAAATTTAAAATTATACTCATCCGACAATACAATTATTGAAGAAATAACATACTCTGACAATTGGTACGGCGATGAAGACAAAGACAACGGAGGTTGGTCTTTGGAAAGAATTGATCCTACAAACTTTTGCGGAGAACAAGCAAACTGGAAGGCTTGCAATAACAGTTACGGTGGTAGTCCGGGAACAGAAAATTCTGTTTTTGCATCAAACCAAGATAATATTGCTCCTGATTTAATAAATGTAGATATTATTTCTTCAAATTTTATAAAATTAACTTTCAATGAAAATATTAGTTATTTAAGTGGAAATGACACATTAAACTATTCGATAAATAATGGCATTAACAATCCACATGAAGCAAGTGTTGAAACCGAAGACAGGAAAATTGTTTACTTAAAATTCAGCTCTCAATTTGCTGACGGACAAGAAAATACACTAACACTTGAAAACATAAAAGACAACTGTGGCAATTCAATGATTACAACAGAAATTGATTTTACTTATCATTCATTGCATCCTGTTGAACTTTGGGTAAAAGATGAAAAAAGACTTAAAATTAAATTTTCAGAAACTGTTGATTTAACAAGCGGAACTACATTAACAAATTACACGGGAGATAACAGTGTTGGAAATCCATTTTATGTAGCAAGGGAAACTACAGATACAACTATTGTCTATCTCGAATTTGAAAATAATTTTCCTGATGGAGAAGACATTACGTTAACAATTTCAGGAGTTAAAGACATCAACGGAAACACAATGGAAACTACTGATTTAATTTTTTCATATTATACTCCCAAAAAAGAAGATATTGCTATAAATGAAATTCTATTTTACCCAAATTCCGGAGGAAGTGAATTTGTAGAACTTTATAATAATTCTAATAACAAAATAGACTTAATAAATATTCAAATTGCAACATGGGATGAGAAAAAAGATACAATAAAATCTTTAACTCGTCTTTCAGAAACAAATAAATATTTTGAACCCGAAACTTATTTAGCCTTCACAAAAAGCAAAGAAGGTGTATTAACTTATTATATGAGCAAGAATCATGAGAATATTATTGAATTACCATCTTTCCCTTCATTTAATAATGATGCGGGTAAAGTAATATTAATGTATAAAGATACCTCAAGGATTGATGAATTTAATTATTACAAAGGAATGCACTTTCAACTTCTGGATAATAAAGGAAAAGGAGTGTCTTTAGAACGAGTTAACTATAATAAACCAACAGAAGAAGTTTCAAATTGGCATTCTGCATCTGAATATGTTGGTTTTGCAACTCCTGCCTATAAAAACTCTCAATATAGCGAAAATGTTAATTCCAAAGAGAAACCAATTACAATAGAACCATATATGTTTTCTCCTGATAATGACGGTTTTGAAGATTATGCTAACATAAATTATAAATTTGAAAAACCCGGTTATGTTGCAACTGTAATAGTTTTTGATGCAAAAGGACGGAAGGTTAAACAAATTGCAAATAATTATTTGTTGGCAGTTGAAGGAACATTAAGTTGGGATGGATTATATGAAAACGGAAGGCTTGCACCTGCAGGAACGTACTTAATTCTTTTTAATATATTTGATACAGAGGGCAATACAAAAACATATAAATTACCTGTTGTTTCTGCCGTACGATTTTAAATAAAATTTGTAAAAATATCCAAAAAAACAATATTGAAGAAATACAAAGTAATAATAGTAGGAGCAGGTGCCTCTGGTATATTAGCATCAATAAGTGCATCAGAAAATAGTGCATCAGTTTTATTACTTGAAAAAATGAGCAGAGAAGCAAGGAAAATGCTTATTTCGGGAAAAGGCAGATGTAATATAACAAATACAGCATATAAGTCTGAGTTCTATAAGAAAATACATCCTAAACCAAAATTCTTAAAACATGCTTTCTCAAATTTCTTTTCAGCAGAAATTCTAAATTTACTTGAAAGCAAAGGTCTAAAAACAAAGGAAGAAAGAGGAGGAAGAATTTTTCCTGTAAGTGATAAAGCTGCCGATGTAGTTAATGCTTTATTGCAAATAACAAATGATAAAAAAATAAAAATAATAAAAGGTGCAAAAGTTGAGGATATTGTTTCTAAAGATAAAAAAATCAAAGCAGTAAAAATAAATATCAAAGGAAAACAGGAGATAATAGAAACTGAAAACCTTATACTTTGTACAGGAGGAAAATCATATCCTGCAACAGGATCTACCGGAGACGGATACATTTTAGCTAAAAACTTAGGCCATACAATTACAGATTTAAAACCTGCACTAGTTCCTTTAAAAACCGAAGGAAATTTAGCCGAAAAACTACAAGGATTAAGTTTGAAAAATTCAAATGTTAGTGTTTGGATAAATAATAAAAAAGTAAAATCTGAATTTGGAGAAATGATGTTTGCTCATTATGGTTTAACCGGGCCGGTTATTTTAACTTTAAGCAAAATAGCAATTGACGCCTTTGACAAAAAAAATAATGTTGAAATTTCTATAGATTTAAAACCAGCATTAGATGAGCAAAAACTAGATAATCGTCTTCAAAGAGAACTTAGCGAGAATGGGAAAAAACAAATTCGTAATGTTTTAAAGAATTTATTGCCCTCAAAATTAATACCTGTTATTTTAGAACTAACAGAAATAGATCAATCTAAAGTTTGCAATCAAATATCCGGAAAAGAAAGAAGAAAAATACGCATTATATTAAAAAATCTTAGGTTTAAGGTAAGTGGCCATAGGGGTTACAAGGAAGCAATAGTAACATCAGGAGGAATTAATACAAATGAAATAGATAGCAAAACAATGATGTCTAAAATTGTTAAAAATTTATTTTTTGCAGGAGAAATTATTGATTTAGATGCTGAAACAGGAGGGTATAATTTTCAAATTGCATTTTCTACAGGTTGGTTGGCTGGACGGTCCGCTTCCAATTCAGACAAAAGTAAAAGGAAAAGTTAACATAAAACTTTGACAAGAATGACTCCAACAAAATGGGCAAGATTGCACGTCTTTTCTTATAACTACAATGTGCAAGTTTCAGACGCACAAGCATATAAGCAATTTGGAAATTCATTTGCAATTCTAATAATTCAAATAACCACAGAAAAAGCAGGAAATTGTATTCTATAAAAACAAAAAATATCTTTATTTGTATTTTGTATTAATTCAGATAAAAAATGTAAGCAAGTTTAATTTCAAATTTTAAAAAAAACTGCCAAAATTAATTAATATTGAAAAACCCAACAAAAAACATATTCATAACAAGCCGATTATATTTCGTTTCAGGAATACTTATTTTTCTTTTTATTTTTGGAAATTATTATCCAATAATTTTTGCACTTGCAAAAGCACTACTTATGTTATTTATTGCATTAATTCTAATTGATATTTTAATGCTCTACAATAGTTCAAAATTTAAGCTGAAAGGAGAAAGAACAGTTCCAGAGAAACTTTCAAACGGAGATGAAAATAATTTAAAAATTTATCTTAAAAATAATTATAAATTCCCTATACAAGTTGATATTATAGATGAAATTCCTCATCAATTTCAAAAAAGAGATTTTTTATTAAAGCGAAAACTAAATTCAGGGCAAGAAAAAAAAATTACTTACAAATTAAGACCAGTAAAAAGAGGAAATTACATATTTGGAAATTTAAATGTATATGTTTCAAATGTTTTAGGCTTTGTTCAAAGAAGATTTACTTTTAATGAAGGACAAGAAGTTCCGGTATATCCCTCATTTATACAATTGCGAAAATATGAACTCTTTGCAATTTCAAACCGTTTAACAGAAGCAGGAATTAAAAAAATAAGAAAAATTAGTAATAATAATGAGTTTGACCAAATTAGAACCTACATTAAAGGTGACGATTTTAGAACAATAAATTGGAAAGCAACTGCAAGAAAATCATCTTTAATGGTTAATCAATACCAAGATGAAAAAGCTCAACGTGTGTACAGCATAATTGACATGGGAAGAACCATGAAGATGCCATTTAACAAAATGTCTTTGCTTGATTATGCTATAAATGCAACTTTAGTAATTTCAAATATTGCAATTTACAAACAAGATAAAGCAGGTGTAATAACATTTTCTAAAGAAATTCATAGTATTTTGCCTGCAAATAGGAGAAATTCTCAAATGTATCAAATTTCCGAATTACTCTACAAGCAAAAAACAAATTATGAAGAAGCAAATATAGAATTGCTTTACACAACAATAAAACGAAAAATAAAACAAAGAAGTCTTTTGCTAATTTATACAAATTTTGAAGGTTTAGTTTCTATAGAAAGGCAATTAAAATATTTTAAACAACTTGCAAAAAGTCATTTAGTAGTTTGTATATTTTTTAAAAACTCCGAATTAGAAGAAATTACAGAAAAAAGACCTAAAAACACAGAAGAAGTTTATATTAAAACAATTGCTGAAAAATTTTCTTATGAAAAACTTTTAATAATAAAAGAGTTAAAAAAGCATGGAGTTCATTCTATATTAACTGAGCCACAAAATTTAACAGTTAATACAATCAATAAATATTTAGAGTTTAAAGCAAAAGGAATGATTTAACTTTAATTTTCTGTATTATCAAACAAAGAAGGATAATCTCTGTCAAACTGCCCAAGCACCTCTGTCATAACAGTTTCTCGAATAAATCTTGATTTATTTTTAATCTTATATTTTTTACAGTACTTTTCAAATGCCTGAAGCTCAAGATTGTTAAATAAGAATTGTACTGTATGCTTACGTTTTAAATTTTCTTTTTTATTAACAGACATAGTTTAGAATGAAATTTTTACAAAGTTATGTTTTTTTTATATCTGTACAAAACTGATTTAAAGCGTAATTAAAAAAATTAATTAATAAACTTGAAAAAGTATTTTGCAAACAAAAAAATATGTTTATTTTTGCATTTCTAAATTAAATTTGGGGCCCATAGCTCAGCTGGTTAGAGCACCTGACTCATAATCAGGGGGTCCATGGTTCGAGCCCATGTGGGCCCACAATTCATGATTGTTTCTAAAACACCTTGCTAAATTTTATGCAAGGTGTTTTTTTTTTGAAAAATAAGACTTATTTACAATACCAAAGCAACTATTTTTTTGTTTTTTTACACAAAATTATACCTTTGTTTGTTCACTTACTATTAAAAATAGCATAAAAAATATAAATATGGGAATTTTCAGTAAATTAAGAGGAGAATTAATTGATGTTATAGATTGGTTAGACAGTAGCAATGATACAATAGCATACAGGTTTCAAAGACAAGGAAACGAAATAAAAAATGGAGCACAACTTACAGTTAGAGAATCGCAAGTTGCAGTTTTCGTTAACGAAGGTAAAATAGGTGATGTTTTTCCTCCGGGAAGATATGAGCTTACTACTCAAAACCTACCAATACTTACAACTTTAAATGCTTGGATACATGGATTTAACAGCCCTTTCAAAGCAGAGGTATATTTTATAAACACAAAAAGATTTACAAACCAAAAATGGGGAACTCCTAATGTATTTTATTTAAGAGATTCTGATTTTGGACGAGTCAGTTTAAGAGCATTTGGAACTTATACAATGAAAGTTTCTGACCCCGTTAAGTTTATTCAAGAAGTTTTGGGAACAAGCGGAGATTTCTCAACAAGCGATATTAATTCTGAAATGAGAAGCCTAATTGTTACACAGTTTATTGATGCAGTTGGTGAAAGCAAAATCCCCTTGCTTGATATGGCTCAGAATTATAAAGACATTTCAAATTTTTGTCAAGAAAAATTAGGAGATGAATTCTTAGAATATGGTCTTGAAATTACTAAATTTTTAGTTTCAAGTATAAGTTTACCTGAACATTTACAAAAAAAACTAGACGAAGGTACAGGTATGAGTATGCTGGGAGACATGAACAAATATTCTCAAATGAAATCTGCCGAAGCAATGGAAAGTGCTGCAAGTAACACCAGTATGGGCGGAGGAATGGAAGGCATGATGGGTATGGCAATGATGCAACAAATGATGAATCAAAACCAAATGATGCAAGGACAAAAAAATCAAACAAATTATGCACCGCCACCGCCACCTGTTGTTCAATACTTTGTTTCAGTTGAAGGAAAACAGCAAGGTCCTTTCAAACCAGAAACCCTTCAACAAATGGTTGCAAATGGTAGCATAACAAAACAAACTTATGTTTGGAAACAAGGTATGTCGGCTTGGAAAAAAGCAGGAGAAGTAGCCGAATTTTCTGAATTATTTGGTGCAACTCCTCCGCCGCCACCTATGTAAACATATAAATATCTTAATTTTTACTGCCTTGTTCATAACAAAATACAAATATGTCTTGTTATAAATAAGTTAGCATAACTTTCATTTCAATATCATATATTTGCTATAGTGCCAGAAAAAGAAACAACAAAAAGCAAACAAAATGAAATTAGCTGTAATAACTGCGGAGCAGAACTAGTTTTTGCTCCGGGAACTGGCAGTTTAAAATGTCAATATTGTGGTTCAATAAATAAAATTGAAATTGATGAGAATAAAATAAAAGAAGCAATTGAAGAATTGGACTATAATGAATATGTTAATGAATATGATACAGCTCCTAAGATAAAAATTACAACCGTAAAATGTGATGATTGCGGTGCTGAAACAACTTTCAACACAAATATTGTTTCCGACAATTGCGATTTTTGTGGTAGCCCATTAGTATCAAAAGAAGCACATATTTCGCAAATAATTGCCCCAAAAGCTATGCTTCCTTTTAAAATTAAGCAAAAAGAAGGTTTTAAATTATACGAAAAATGGATAAAAGGACTTTGGTTTGCACCAAATAAATTAAAAAAACAATCTCGCCAAACAGATGATTTATCTGGAATTTATACTCCCTTCTGGACTTACGATTCTAATACTTACACAAATTATAATGGCCAAAGAGGCGATTATTATTACACAACAGAAAACTATTATGAAAACGGGCAAAAAAAAACAAGACAAGTCCGCCATACAAGATGGAGAAGTGTTAGTGGCAGAGTAAACAATTATTTTGACGACATCATGATACATGCAAGCCATTCATTGCCACGCAAATATGTCAACAAATTAGAACCGTGGGATTTGCAAAATCTTGTTCCTTATAACTCAAAATATTTAGCCGGCTTTAAATCCGAAACATACCGAGTTGCTTTACCGGAAGGTTTTTCATTTGCAAAAGCGAAAATGGAACCTGTCATTAGAAATTCTATATATTATGATATTGGTGGAGATGAACAAAGAATTTCTCACTTAACTACGTATTATAATAATACAAGCTTCAAACATATTTTATTACCGGTTTGGTTAAGTGCATACAAATATAAAAACAAAGTTTACAGATTTTTAATAAACGGAAGAACAGGAAATGTGCAAGGAGAAAGACCTTGGAGTTGGGTTAAAATTACTCTTGCTATTCTGTTAGGACTTGCAATTGTAGGAGCTTTGTTCTATTTTAATGATGAATATTAACAAGAAATATAAACTTTATTTCTCAATAAGTTTAATTATTCGCTCATCAAAAGGCTTTGTTCTTGAAGAAAAATATTCAACTAATTTACCGTCTTCATCAATAAAATATTTTTGAAAATTCCATTTTACTTTTGAATCCAATATTTTATTTTCATCTTTGTTTGTTAGCCATTTATAAACATCATGTTTCTTTTTCCCTTTCACATGAATTTTTGACATCATTTGAAAACTAACACCATAATTTTGTGTGCAAAATTGATTAATCATTTTATCTGTACCTGGTTCTTGTTTTAAAAAATCATTTGACGGAAATCCTAAAATAACTAAACCATTTTTTTTATATTTCTTATTAAGTTTTTCCAAATCTTCATATTGCGGTGTGTAGCCACATTTTGAAGCAGTATTTACAATTAAAACTTTTTTTCCTTTTAGTTCCTTAAATTTAAAAATATTTCCTTCAATAGTTTTAGCCTCCAAATCGTAAAAACTTTGGGCATTTATGCTTAACGCAAAGAACAATAATATAAATATGTGAATAATTTTCATAATAGTAAGTTGTTATTTCTGGTAAATAATTTTTGTAGTTTTTATATTTTTTCCATCAGAAAACTTGAAAAAATAAATTCCGGAATCTAAATTATAATCCTTTGCATTAAAAGTTCTCACATATTTTCCTCTTGAAAGCTCTTCGTTATTATGTATTGAATATATTTCATTTCCAAGAATATCTATAACTGACAATGAAATTGCAGACTCTTCACTAAGTTTAAAAGAAAAATAAAATTCATTATCGGAAGGGTTTGGATAAACCTCAGAAACTAAAAAGTCTTCTTCTCTTTCAATTCCGGAACCATCAGAAACTATAGTTCTTATACTCATATTTCCACCATCTGCTCTTGCCCAAATAGGAACAACTTTACCATTGTGAACACTAATATTTGTGTAGTCTCCAAAAAACACAGTTGATGAAGGGTTAAATGGGCTTTCGCTTATTTTAACATTCTCAAAACTTGTTCCTCCATCATCAGAAATTGCTAAATAAACATCAGTCTTATTATCTGAATAATTTCTTCTATCATAAAAAACAAAATATAATTTTCCGTTTGTTTGGTCAATATCCATCCAAGTTAAAAATTGATGTTTGCCATTTCCTATTGCATCATTATTTACTCTTATTTTATTACTCCAACTTACTCCCCCGTCAACAGATTTTATCAACCAAACATCAGTATCATCAGTTCCATTTTCTTGGTCAGTCCAATTAATATATATTGTCCCGTTATATGCTCCGCCGCTTGTGTCACATTTTGTAACAGGTAAACCATTGCATCTATATATGCCGGGAACATCATAAGCCCAACCACCGGGAAAAGTTGTAACAAACACATCTTCACTTAACCAAGATGCCCCTTGATCTGTTGATTTATCAAAGACTATTCCATTAGTCCCATCAGCTTTTTTTCCTGCCCAAGCAACATAAATTTCACCATTTGGACCAACTGCGGGAACAGCTCCCTCTACAGTATTGTCATCATCAAGACAATCTCCGGAAGTTTGATTAATTTGAATTGCCGATGACCAAGTCTCCCCTGCATCTTCAGATTTTGAGAACATAATATTTGAATAATCATTAGTAATTGAACTGTTATAGGCATCAAATTGAGTCCATGTTACATATATATTGTTATTTGATCTATCAATTGAAATCCATTCTTTGTCTTGTACTTTAGACCCATTAAGACCAGCATATGTACCATCGTTCCAACTAATCCCGCCATCGGTTGATTTTTGACAAACAATTCTATCAATCCAATTTCCAGAAACAGATGGATTAGACAGATGGAAAAAATAGAAATCACCATTAAGATCACAAGCGATTGCAGGGTCTCCCCAAACTCCATATTCCGGACTTTCTAAAGTTTGTTCTGTCCATGAATTGCCTCCATCGTCAGAATAATAATATGAATTTAAATTTGCTCCGGCAACTATTTCATCTGTATTATTTGGATTTACTTCAATAGACGGTTCGTTTGGGGAGTCTGTTTCGTCAATAATTACAACTTGATATTGTGCATTTAGTGTAATATTAAGTGTAATTATAAGTAATATGAGTTGTATTATCTTCATATATCTTAGTTGAAAAATTTGAAAGTGTAAATTAAAAGTTAATTTGCATACATTAAATTGTGTGCAAAAAAATTACTATCATTACCTTTAATAAAAATATTTGCTTTTGTTTCTTAATTAAGGTATTTAAACAAAGACTAAAGAATATCATTTGGTTGCATTATTTATATTCCTCAATTGGCGAACATGTACAAAATAAATTTCTGTCGCCAAAAGCATCATCAATTCTGCCAACAGGAATTTGAAACTTGTTTGCTCTTATATGTTTCAAAGGAAATGCAGCTATTTCTCTGGAATAACTGTGATTCCAATCGTTTGAAATTAAAACTTGCTCGGTGTGAGGTGCATTTTTTAAAGGATTATCAGTTTTGTCAAATTTACCGTTTTTAATGTCTTGTATTTCATCATAAATTGAAATCATTGATTTTATAAACTTATCCATTTCATATTTAGATTCACTTTCGGTAGGTTCAACCATCAAAGTTCCATGAACAGGAAAAGATAGAGTTGGAGCATGAAATCCGTAATCCATCAACCTTTTTGCAATATCTGACTCTGAAATATCTGCCTCTGTTTTAAAATTTCTACATTCTAAAATCATTTCATGGGCAACAAAGCCATTTACTCCAGTGTATAATATTTTAAAATACTTTTTTAATGAAGCTGCTATGTAATTAGCATTTAAAATTGCTGTTTTTGTAGATTTCAACAGACCTTCTGCACCTAACATCTTTAAATATCCATGTGTAATACCTAAGATACTTGCACTACCCCAAGGAGCTGCCGAAATTGCTTTTATTGCTTTTTTTCCTCCGGTTTTAACAATAGGATGCCCGGGTAAAAATTCAGATAAGTGCTTAGCTACAGCAACAGGACCAACACCGGGACCACCACCTCCATGTGGAATTGCAAAAGTTTTATGTAAGTTTAAATGGCAAACATCCGCTCCAATTGTTGCAGGATTTGTAATTCCTACCTGAGCATTCATATTTGCACCATCCATATATACTTGCCCTCCATTTTCATGAATAATTTCACACATTTTTATTGCATCGCTTTCAAAAACGCCATGTGTAGAAGGATATGTAATCATAAATGCTGCTAAATTTTCTTTATGTTGTTCGGCTTTTAGTTTCAAATCCTCAACATCAATATTTCCGTTTTCATCACAATTAACAATAATAACTTTCATTCCTGCCATAATAGCACTAGCAGGATTTGTTCCATGTGCAGAAGATGGAATTAAAACTACATTTCTATGTCCCTGATTTATACTTTTATGATATTCCCGAATTAGCATAAGCCCTGTATATTCTCCTGATGCTCCAGAGTTGGGCTGAAAAGTAATTTCATCAAAACCCGTAATTTCTAATAAATCCCTTGCAAGTTCTTTAAATATTTGATGATAACCTCCAACTTGCCTTTTTGGTACAAAAGGATGTATTTCTCCAAGCTCAGGACTACTCAGAGGCATCATTAAACTTGCAGGGTTTAATTTCATAGTACAAGAACCTAATGAAATCATAGAATGAGTTAAAGACATATCTTTTCGCTCAAGAGTTTTAATATAACGCATCATTTCAGTCTCAGACCGAAAATTTTTAAAAACATCTTGTTCTAAGAAATTTGTTTTTCTTTTAAATTTAGAATTAAATCCAAAAGTTTCCTTTATTTTTGATATTCTTTCAAATTCTTTTCCCAATGCAAGAGAAAATATTCTTAAAATTACATTCAAATCCGCAATAGAAGTTGTTTCGTTAATGCTAATTCCTATTTTTTTATCAGAGAAATACCTAAAATTTACTTTTTTTCGTAAAGCTATTTTCTTGAATTCTTTAATTGAAACTAATTCTGGCAATTCTATATATAAAGTATCAAAAAAGTTTTCATTAGTCTGATTATAACCAAGTTCAGCAACTTTTTTAGATAAAACATTAGCTTTTGCATTTATTGAACTTGCGATATTAATTAAGCCTTCATTTCCATGATATACAGCGTACATTCCTGCCATAGTTGCAAGCAAAGCCTGAGCGGTGCAAATATTTGAAGTGGCTTTTTCTCGTTTTATATGCTGCTCTCTTGTTTGTAAAGCCATTCTTAAGGCTCTATTTCCATGAATGTCTTTTGAAACTCCGATTATACGTCCCGGAATTTTTCTTTTAAAACTTTCTCTTGTAGCAAAATATGCGGCATGGGGTCCTCCAAAGCCTAACGGAATTCCAAGTCTTTGTGTTGTCCCAAAAACTATATCTGCACCCCATTCGCCGGGAGGTGTTAAAATTGCTAAACTAAGAATGTCAGCAGCAACACTAACAAGAATTTCTTTTTCATGTGCCTTTTTTGTAAATTCTGAAAAATCACAAACTTTTCCGTCATTTCCGGGGTACTGAACAATTGCACCAAAAACTTTATTATGTAAATCAAAGGTCTTAAAATCTCCTATTTCAACTTTTATGTTAAGTGGGGCAGCTTTTCCAAGTATAACCTCTATTGTTTGAGGGAAAGTATTTTCATCAACAAAAAGAACATCAACACCTTCTTTTATAGCTTTTCTTTTTCTGTTATTAAACATCATAATCATTGCTTCGGATGCTGCTGTTGCCTCATCCAGAAGTGAAGCATTTGCAATTTCACATGCTGTTAGTTCTGTTATAACTGTTTGAAAGTTTAGGAGTGCTTCCAGTCTTCCCTGAGATATTTCTGCTTGATATGGCGTATAGGAAGTGTACCAAACCGGATTTTCCAGTATGTTTCTTAGAATAACAGCAGGACTAATGGTGTTATAATATCCTGTTCCAATATATGTTTTATATATTTTATTTTTAGAAATAATTTTAGCGAAATATTTTTGATATTCGTATTCTGTCATTGCCTTATCTAACTCAAGTCCTTTTTTCATTAAAATTGAATCAGGAACAATTTTATTAATTAGTTCATCAACAGAAGATAACCCTATTGTTGATAACATCTCTTTAATCTCATTTTCTTGAGATCCGATGTGGCGTTCTGAAAATTTTACTGTTTCCATGCTAATTACCTTATTATTAAGTAAATAATAAATAAAATTAAAAAATAAAAAGTATTCAAAGTTAGTTATTAGATTTAACTTTTTAGATATTTTTTATTAAAAAATATTTTTTTTTTAATCGTTGGTTTATAAATTCTATATTTTGTTAAATTTTAAGGTATTACAGACAAATTAACAAATGAAAATATCTAAATATGACAATTATCATTTTGTACGTTTAAAACTCTTTTTATTTTTGTGAAAAACATTAAAAATGAAAAAAATAAATATTAGTTCAGACAGATTGGAAAGAGCCTCAACAATGCTAAAGGCAATGGCTCATCCTATGCGAGTTGCAATTTTAAATTTATTATGTAATGGTAATAAGCTAACAGTTTCTGAAATTCATAAAACTTTAAAAATTGAGCAATCTACAACATCCCATCATCTTGGAATTTTAAAAGATAAGGGTGTTTTGAAATCTGAAAGGAAAGGTAAAAACTCTTATTACTTTTTAAAGAATAAAAATCTTGAACATGTTGTTGAATGCCTTAACAAATGTACTGAATGTGAATAAGCTCACTTTAAGTTTGTCTTATTTTTTGAAAAAAATCAGTTATAATTTTTGAGCACTCAAATTCTAAAATACCTCCCACTATTTTTGTTTGAGGATGGATTATTTTATTACTAAAACCTAAAAAGCCTCTTTTATTGTCTTTTGCTCCGTAAACAATTTTTCCTATTTGTGCCCAGTATGTTGCACCAGCACACATAACGCAAGGTTCAACCGTTACATACAAAGTGCAATTTTTTAAGTATTTTGCTCCTAGCATATTTCCAGCAGATGTTATTGCTTGCATTTCAGCGTGAGCAGTTGCATCTTTTAATGTTTCACTCATATTGTGAGCTTTTGCAATAATTTTATTTTTAAAAACAATTACAGCTCCAATAGGAACTTCATCTTTGTCATAAGCTAAATTTGCTTGTGATAGTGCTTGTTTCATAAAATATTCATCTGTAAAAATGTCTTGCATGTTTAATGTTTATTTTTAAAAAAATATTATTCGCAAAGATAGTAAATTAAAAAAAAAGACGTTATTTTTTTCTTTGCTCTGTCTTGCATATCAGGGCAAACTCACACTTTGTTAAAACCTATTAAAAGTATTAATTTGCTTTAAATCGTGTCACTTTTTAACGTGTCACGATAACATTAATTTTTGATTTAGATATTCTATTAGTTTCATTATTCTTAAAAACCTTAGTTTGAATTGTTAAATCAAATAAATTGTGTTGAAAAAAAAGTATGAGTTTGCCCTGTCTTGCATATTTAAAAACTTGCTCTAAAAATGTAAAGTTATATCTTTGCAGATTGAAATTAAAATATAAAAAATGTATAGAACACATAATTGCGGCGAGCTAAGACAAAGTAGTGTAAATAAAGAAGTTACACTAAGTGGTTGGGTGCAAAAGATAAGAAATCTTGGAGCAATGACTTTTATTGACCTAAGAGATAGATATGGAATAACTCAATTATTTTTTAATAAAGATACAAATCCGGAACTTCAAGCAGAGGCAGAAAAACTGGGAAGAGAGTTTGTTGTTCAAATTAAGGGAAAAGTTATTGAAAGAAGCAATAAAAATTCTAAAATGCCAACCGGAGACATTGAAATTTCAGTTTCAAATATTAATATTCTAAGTAAATCTGAGATTCCTCCATTTACTATTGAAGATGATACTGACGGAGGTGAGGAAATAAGATTAAAATACAGATATCTTGATTTACGAAGAGCAAAAGTTCAAAAAGGTATTATTTTAAGAAATAAAATGGCTCAAGAAATTAGAAAATATTTGTTAAATAAGGATTTCTTGGAAATTGAAACTCCTTTCTTAATTAAATCAACACCAGAAGGAGCAAGAGATTTTGTAGTTCCTTCTCGCATGAGTGAAGGTAAATTTTATGCACTTCCACAATCACCGCAAGTTTTTAAACAACTCCTTATGATTGGGGGTTATGATAAATATTTTCAGCTCACTAAATGTTTTAGAGATGAAGATTTTAGATCTGACCGGCAGCCTGAATTTACTCAAATAGACTGTGAAATGTCTTTTGTTGAAAGAGATGACATTTTAAACCTTTTTGAAGGTCTTGCAAAACATATGTTTAAGGAAATTAAAAATATTGAATTTAATGAGCCATTTGTTAGAATTGCCTATGATGATGCAATGAACACATATGGAAGCGACAGACCGGATTTACGATTTGACATGAAAATTTCGAATTTGACAGAAACAGTTAAAGGTAATAATTTTAATGTATTTGATGGTGCTAAATTTATTGGCGGAATTTGTGCAGAAGGACTTTCGGGATATTCTCGTAAGCAAACCGACAAACTTATAAAGTGGGTTCAAAGACCTCAAATAGGAGCAAAAGGTTTAGTTTTTGCAAAATATAATGAAGATGGGACATTTAAATCGTCGGTTGATAAATTTTATTCGCAAGAAGACCTTAAAAAATGGGCTGATGCGATGAATGCAAAAGCTGGTGATTTAATGCTACTTATGTCTGGAGAAAAAAACAAAACACTTTTGGCATTAGGCGAACTTCGTTTAGAAATGGGTAACAGATTAGAACTGAGAAACGATAATAATTTTGCTCCTCTTTGGATTGTAGATTTTCCCTTATTTGAAAAAGATGAAGAAACTGGGCAAATGCATGCAGTTCATCATCCGTTCACTTCACCAAAAAATGATCAATTTCATTTAATTGATACAAATCCGGAAGATATCAAAGCTGAAGCATATGACTTGGTTGTTAACGGGAATGAAATAGGAGGAGGTTCAATAAGAATACACGACACAGAACTTCAAGAAAAAATGTTTAAAATTTTAGGTTTTACAGAAGACGAAGCAAAAGAACAATTTGGATTTTTAATGAATGCCTTTAAATATGGTGCACCTCCTCATGGTGGAGTTGCTTTTGGCTTTGACAGATGGGTTGCATTATTTAATGGTTCTGAAAGCATAAGAGATGTTATTGCATTTCCAAAAAATAATGCAGGAAGAGATATTATGATTGATGCTCCTGCAAGTATTGATAATGAACAGTTAAAGGATTTGAATTTAGCTGTTGTTAAAACTAAAAAATAGGAGTTTTAAAATTAAAAATTATTGTTATCGACAAATGGTTTAAATATATTTTATAAAGATATTAAAAATTTTATATAATACTGAATATCAGAATATTAAAAACCATTAAAGCCCTTATATTTTCATAAAGGTTTAATTTCTTTTATGTTTTTTTTACAAAACCCCACTCTTAATAACCATCAATTTTTCCCTAGTCATTTCATGAATTGTGTACGGAATACCTCCCATGCCAATACCGGAACTGTCTCTTCCGCCAAAAGGCATCCAATCTACACGAAAAGCTGTATGGTCATTAACCATTACGGCAGTTGCGTTTAGTTTTTTTACAGTGTCCAAAGCAACATCAATATTTTTTGTGAAAACTGATGCTTGAAAATGAAGATCTAAACTATTTGCTGTTTCAATAGCTTTTTCTCTGCTAGAATATGAATAAATGCAAACAACAGGACCAAAAATTTCTAATTGTGAGACTTTTGAATTTGCAGGAGGATTAAGTAAAACCGTAGGTTTATAACAAGTGTCAGAAATTCTTTTGCCTCCGCACAATAATTCTGCTCCACCTTCAATTGCTTCATTTACCCAATCCTCAACTCTATCAACTTCAAATGGGGAAATTAAAGGACCAACTTCTGTTTTTTCATCCATTTGGTTTCTCACAATTAATTTACTTGCCATTTCTGCAAATTGTTTTGAGAAACTGTCGCAAATATCTTCATGAACAAAAACACGTTGAACAGAAACACAAACTTGCCCTGCATGATAAAATCCTCCTTTTAAAAGTGATGGTAACATTTCTTTAAAATCGGCATCTTTTTCAACTATAACAGGAGCAGAACCACCATGCTCCAATGCACAACGTGTTCCTGGTGAAAGTTTTGAACGTAAATACCAGCCTATTTTTGAGGAGCCTATAAATGAAAAATAATTTACCCGCTTGTCTGTTACAAGTTTTTCGGCAACATCACTTTTGCAAACTGTAACTTGGCACCAACCTTCGGGCAAACCTGCTTCTTTTAAAATTTCTGCAAAATTAAGTGCAGAAAGAGGAGTTGTTGATGCTGGTTTAATAATTACCGGACATCCTGCTGCAATTGCTGTAACTGTTTGATGTATAGCTAAATTCAATGGATGATTAAATGCGCTTACA
>CAMZKV010000057.1 GCA_947311445.1 uncultured Chlorobiota bacterium
AAAGATGATATTAACAACATGATTAAACTTGTTAAAAATAAGAAGTTTACAGTTTTATGATGTCAGGGCAAACTCACACTTTGTTAAGACCTGTTAAAAGTTCTAATTTGCTTTAAATCGTGTCACGTTTTAACGTGTCACGATAACATTAATTTTTGATTTATATATATATTATTAGTTTCATTATTCTTAAAACCTTAGTTTAAATTGTAAAATCAAATAAATTGTACTGAAAAATAAAAGTATGAGTTTGCCCTGACATCATAAAACTGTAAACTTCTTATTTTTAACAAGTTTAATCATGTTGTTAATATCATCTTTTAAAATTCTATCATCTTCAAGTTTTGCAACTTTTTTTCTGATAATTGCAAAGTTTTTTTCAATAATTTCAGAAAACTTAAACGGTCTTCTAAATTCCATTGCTTGTGCTGCATACATAAGTTCAATTGCTAATATTTTTTCAATATTTTCAAGTATTTGGTTAAATTTTCTTCCGGAAATACTGCCCATTGAAACATGATCTTCTTGCCCAAGTGAAGTGGGAATGCTATCTGCCGAAGGAGGAAAACACAATGATTTATTTTCTGTAACCAAAGCCGCAGTTGTGTATTGGGGTATCATAAAACCAGAATTTAAACCTCCTCCTGTTGTAAGCAAACGAGGAAGTCCAAATTTTCCTTCAAGTAAAAGATAACTTCTTCTGTCGGAAATATTTCCAATTTCGGATGCAGCAATTGAGCAATAATCCAAAGCCATAGCAAGAGGTTGCCCATGGAAGTTGCCTCCTGAAATCGCTTCTGTTTCACTTAAAACAATTGGATTGTCAGTAACAGAATTCATTTCAATTTCTGCAAGTTTTTTAAGGTGATAATAAGCATTGCGAGATGCTCCGTGAACTTGTGGTATGCACCGCATTGAATATGGGTCTTGCACACGTGAACAGCTTCCGTGAGATGCAATATTTTCTGAATTTTTAAATAAAGCTCGTATGTGTTTGGCAACTTCTATATTCCCTTTGTAAGGACGAATTTTATGAAGTTGTTCTTTAAAAGGTGATGAACTTCCTTGATAACCTTCAATACTCATAGCACCGGCAACATCTGCTAGATTTAACAAATATTCCATTTTATGTAAACCTATAATTGCGTGAGCAAGAATAAATTGCGTACCATTTATTAATCCTAAACCTTCTTTTGCCGCTAATTTAAAAGGTTCTAATTTATGTTCTTTTAAAACTTTTTTTGCAGGAACAATTTTATTGTTTTTCCAAAATTCACCTTCACCTAAAATGGGTAAAAAAAGATGAGAAAGAGGAGCTAAATCACCTGATGCCCCAACTGAACCTTGCTCGGGGACAACAGGCAATAAATCATTTTCAATAAAATATAAAATACGCTCAATAAGTTCTAAACGAACACCGGAAAATCCTTGGCAAAGAGCTTGAACTTTTAAAATCATCATTATTTTAGAAAGTTGCCTATCAATAGGATTTCCGACCCCTACGGCATGAGTAATTAATAAATTTTCTTGAAGTTTACCTGTTTCCTCTGGTGTTATTTGCACATCGCATAATGGTCCAAAGCCTGTGTTTATACCATATACTGCTTTTTGCCCGGCAGACATAATATCTACCTTTTTTCTACATTCATTAACTTTGTTCTTTGTTTCTTCTGTAAGAACTGCTTTTAGTTTCCCTGTTGAAATTTTTATAACTTTTTCAACAGTTAAATTATCTATCCCGTATTTAAACATAACTTCTTTTTAATAATTATTTGAATTTTACAAATATAAACTTACTTTTGATACTTTTCAAGACCATTTACTGTATAGATTGATAATTATGAGTAATCAATTAGAATTTAGACATTATAAATATTTTTTGGCTGTTGCAGAAGAACTTCATTATAGAAAAGCAGCCGAACGGCTATATATTTCGCAACCGGGGTTAAGCAGACAAATAAAACAAATGGAGGAAATTTTAGAAATTAAACTATTTGAACGACATAATCGTAAAGTTGAGCTTACAAAAACGGGGGTATTTCTTCAAGAAAAATTATTATCTCATTTTAAACAATTTGATGACATTATTAAGCATGCAAAGTTGTTGGAAAAAGGAGTTAATGGAAATTTGAAATTAGCTTATGTTGGTTCAGCAATGCAAAAATTAATTCCAGAACTTTTAATTAAGTTTAGGAAGGCAAATCCAAATGTTTTAATAAACTTGAAAGAAAATGACAATAAAAATCAAATTGAAGCATTGCTTAATCAAAGTATAGATATTGGCTTTGTACGAATGGAAAGGGTTCCTAAGGGATTGATGATGCTTCCTTCTGTGGAAGAAACATTTTCGTTAGTTTTACCGGAGAAGCATAAAATAGATGCTTCAAATTTTAAAAGTCTTTCTCAGTTTAAAGATGAGGATTTTATATTGTTTGATGCTACATATAGCGAATCGTATTATGAAAAAGTTATGCAAATTTTTGATGATTGCGGGTTTTTCCCAACAGTATCTCATTCCACAGTAAATGCAAGTTCAATATATCGCTTGGTTGAAAATGGCTTAGGAATTTCTATTGTACCAACTTCATTAAAAAAAGGTTATAATTTAAAAATTAAATTTATTGAATTAAAAAATATTCCACAACGAACAAATTTAAAAATTGTTTGGAAATTAATAAACAAAAATCCTGTACTAGCTAAATTTGTTGAGATTATTAAATAATATTTTTTATTTACAAGATAATTAATTCAAAAATAGAATCTTAAATAATTAAAAAAATATTTGAACTAATTAATCGTTCATGAAACATAAAACTTCAATTTTCTCTTTAGTTTCTTTTTTTTATTTGTATGTTATATATCATATCGTACATTTGCAAACTTTTACAAATTAAGAAACCAATGCAAAATTTAAGAAATATAGCAATAATTGCCCATGTTGACCACGGAAAAACAACTTTGGTTGATAGAATATTACACCAAGTAAAACTTTTCAGAGACAACCAAGAAGTTGAAGATTTAATACTTGATTCAAATGATTTGGAAAAAGAAAGAGGTATTACAATTCTTTCCAAAAATGTTTCAGTAAGATATAAAGATGTAAAAATTAACATTATAGACACTCCCGGGCACTCTGATTTCGGCGGTGAAGTAGAAAGGGTTTTAAACATGGCAGACGGTGTAATTTTGCTTGTTGATGCTTTTGAAGGACCAATGCCACAAACTAGGTTTGTACTGCAAAAAGCAATTGAGCTGGGTTTAAAACCTGTTGTTGTAATTAATAAGGTTGACAAAGCAAACTGCAATCCTGAAGATGTTTATGAAGATGTTTTTGATTTAATGTTTAGTTTAAACGCATCAGATGATCAATTAGATTTTCCAGTAGTTTACGGTTCTTCAAAAAATGGTTGGATGTCTGATCATTGGCAAAAACCAGCTAGTGATGTAAGCTATTTATTAGATATTATTCTAGAACATATCCCTGCACCTAAACATAAAGAAGGAACACTTCAAATGCAAGTTACTTCATTAGATTATTCTTCATATCTTGGAAGAATTGCAGTAGGAAGGATATCAAGAGGCTCTATTAAAATGAACCAAAAGATTTCTCTTGTAAAAAAAGATGGCAGTATTGAAAAATCTGAAGTTAAAGAATTATTTAGATTTGAAGGTTTAGGAAAAGAAAAAGTAAAAAATGAAGCAATTTATGCAGGAGAAATTTGTGCTGTTTTAGGTCCTCAAAATTTTGAAATTGGAGATACTTTTGCAGACTTTGAAAATCCGGAAGGTTTAATATCGATTAAAGTTGATGAACCTACAATGAGTATGCTCTTTACAATAAACAATTCTCCATTTTTTGGAAAAGAAGGAAAATATGTAACTTCAAGACACCTTAGAGACAGATTATTTAAAGAAATTGAAAAAAATCTTGCCCTTCAGGTCAAAGAAACAAGTTCAGCAGATAAATTTTTGGTTTACGGAAGAGGTATTTTGCATCTATCAATCCTTATTGAAACAATGAGAAGAGAAGGGTTTGAGTTTCAGCTTGGACAGCCTCAGGTTTTAGTAAAAGAAATTGATGGTAAAAAACATGAACCTATTGAACTTCTAACTATTCAAGTACCAGAAATTTTCTCTGGAAAGGTAATTGAAATAGTTACAAAAAGAAAAGGAGAAATTTTGAATATGGAAAATAAGAACGAACGTATGCATCTTGAATTTGCTATTCCTGCAAGAGGTTTAATTGGAATGGCAAATTCTATTTTAACCGTTAGCGAAGGCGAAGCAATAACTGCACACCGTTTTAAAAATTATGAACCATGGAAAGGTATTATTGAAACACGAAAAAAAGGTTCTTTAATTACAATGCACACAGGAACTTCTATTCCTTATGCTCTTGACAAACTGCAAGATAGAGGTAAGTTCTTTGTTGATCCGGGAGAAGAGGTTTATGCAGGACAAGTAGTTGGAGAAAGTAATCGTGCGGATGATATCTTAGTTAATATAACAAAAACTAAAAAGCTATCAAACGTTAGAGCATCAGGAACAGACGATAAATCTAGTTTAGCCCCTGCTGTTAAGTTTTCGCTTGAACAATGTATGGAATATATAAAAAAAGATGAATATATTGAAGTTACTCCTAAATCAATCAGAATAAGAAAAATACTTTTGAATGAACACGAAAGAAAAAGAGCAAATAGAAAAGAAGATAATTAAATTGGATTAAGTAAAAAGAAATAACTTTTATGCCGAAGATTCCTAAATCCTCGGCATTTTTCATATACAATAATTTATTAAATACCTAAAAAATTGATTAATTGCAAAATACTGAATATTATTTATTTAATATTTTTATTATATAGTCACATCTATTTATATGTAATATTGACTAATGTTAAAATAATAAACATCCTAAACTGCAAGTAAAAAAAAATTCATATCTTTGTAGCAAAGCATATATACACCAAATGAAAAACTCATCCCAAAAAACAAGAGAGGAATTAATATTTGAAATTAAAGAGTTAAAAAAAACTATCAAAAATTTAAAATCTAAACTAAATGATAGTTTTTTTCAATCAGCTATTGATTTAACACAAGAAGATATTGATTTAATAACACAAGAAGAAACCGATGCGATTTTAAAAGGAGATAAACAAGGAAATTTTATTTATGCAAATCAATTTGCATCAAAAATAACTGGATTTACAAAGTCTGAAATGCTAAATATGAATATTAGGGACATCTTTCACCCTAATATTTTAAAAAGCTCTCCTTTGAGATTTGACTTAGTTAATTCCGGCACAACAGTTAAAATTCAAAGGGAAATAACTAAAAAAAATAAAGAAGTTTTGTTAGTTGAAATGGTTTCAAAAAAAATAGCAGATGAAAATATTATTACCATATTGCATGATGTTTCAGAAAAGAAAAAACTTCATTCGGCATTAAAAGAAAGTGAATTTAAATATAAAGTTTTATTTGACACTTTACCATATGGAGCAGAAGTGCTTAGTACGGAAGGCATTATACTCGATGTAAGTTTAGGTACACTTAAAATGCTTGGATACGAAAAAAATGAGATGATTAATAAGCACATTTCCCAATTTATTCATAAAAAAAGTATTAAAACATTTAAAGAAAAATTTAGTAATATAAAAAAAGGGAATAAAGAGTCTGCTGAAATATGTTTAGTAAGAAAAGATGGCACAAAAATAAGTGTATTAAGAGCGGCACAACCAATTTTAAATAAACAAGATGAAATTAGCTCAATTTTAACACTAAGTTTGGATATGTCAAAAATAAAAAAAGCAGAACAAATGCTTCTTGAAAAAAACAAAGAATTTGAAAAGCAAAACCAAGAATATATCCTTTTAAATCACGAACTAAATATTGCAAAAGAAAAAGCAGAAGAAAGTAATCGTTTAAAGTCTGCATTTCTTGCCAATATGAGCCATGAAATAAGAACTCCTATGAATGGAATTATTGGATTCTCGCAACTTTTAAACACACCAGGAATTTCAGAAGAAAAAATTACTGAATATACTTCAATTATTCTTAAAAGCGGAAATCATTTGCTTAATATTATAAATGATATTATAGATATTTCAAAAATAGATGCAGGACAGTTTAATATAAGTAAATCAATAATAAACATAAACAGTTCTTTACGAGAGCTTTTTATTTTTTTTCAATCCTTCAAAAAAATAAAAGAAGGATTGAAATTAAAAATAAACTTACCTCTTACAAATAAATATACTAATATATTAACAGACCAAACAAGATTCTTGCAAATATTTACAAATTTGATAAATAATGCTATAAAATTTACAGATGAAGGTTTTGTTGAGTTTGGCTATAAAATAGAAAAAGAAGATTTTATCTTTTATGTTAAAGATACCGGAATTGGAATAAAAAAAGAAATGCAAACAATTATTTTTGACAGATTTATGCAAGCTTCAACAAATACTGAAAAGCTATATGGAGGAACAGGATTAGGTCTGGCAATTTGTAAAGCATGCACAGAACTATTGGGAGGAGAAATATGGATGGAATCCAAACTTGGACAAGGAAGCATTTTTAAATTTACTATTGATACAAAAACATCTACTAATCCAATAATAAAAAATAATCCTAAGATTAATATTAACACTGCATATTCAAACAAAAAAGTTTTAGTTGTAGAAGATGATAAAGATAGTTTTTCATATATTGAAGCTATCCTAAATGAAAAAAAAATTAATTTCATTCATGTTGACACAGCACAAAAAGCAATTGACACGGTTAATAAAGATAAAATAAGTTTAATCCTAATGGACATACAACTGCCAGGAAAAGATGGTAATTATGCAATTAGAGAAATAAAAAAAACACATCCTAACATACATATAATTGTACAATCTGCATATACTTTTGAAAATGAAAAAGAAAAATCTTTTGAAGCAGGTTGCGACGATTATTTAGTTAAACCAATAAGAAAAAAAGACTTAACAGAAAAGATATTTCAGTATTTGCAAGAAATAAGATAAAAAAGCCGAATTTATTCTAAAAAAAACCAAAAGCATATTTTCTTATATAAACACTTATTTTATCTATTTAAAAAATTCTAATTCTTAGGTTTTTTGCAATAAAATTTAGTTATTTTGCAAAAACAGTTTTTAAGAATGAGTGATATTATACAATTATTGCCAGATGCAGTAGCAAACCAAATTGCAGCAGGAGAGGTTATTCAAAGGCCTGCTTCTGTTGTAAAAGAATTGGTTGAAAACGCTATTGATTCTGGTGCAGATAATATAACAGTAAATATTAAAGACTCCGGAAAAACATTAATTCAAGTTATAGACAACGGCAAAGGAATGTCGGAAACAGATGCAAGAATGGCATTTGAACGCCATGCTACTTCTAAAATAAAAAATGTAGAAGACTTATTTATAATAAACTCAATGGGATTTAGAGGAGAAGCATTAGCATCAATTGCTGCTGTTGCAGATGTTGAACTTAAAACCAAACAAAAAGGAGAAGAACTTGGCTCTTACATTCACATAAAAGGCTCAAAAATACATAAACAAGAAACTATTTCAACCTCATCAGGCAGTAATTTTTCTGTTAAAAACTTATTCTTTAATATTCCTGCTAGAAGAAAATTCTTAAAAAAAGACTCCACAGAATTTAATCATATTATTACAGAATTTAAAAAAACTGCTCTTTCTCGTCCGGATTTGGCTTTAAATTTAATTCATAATGAAAATATTATTTACAAATTAACTATTGGAAGCCTAAGGCAAAGAATTTCAGATATTTTCGGAAAATCTATTAATAAATATCTTGTTCCTGTTGAAAACAAGACAAGTATTTTAGAAATTTTAGGTTATGTTGGCAAACCAGAAATTGCAAAAAAAAGGAATAACGAACAATATTTCTTTGTAAATAATAGATTTATGAAACATCCATATTTTTATAAGGCTTTAACTTTAGCATACGACCAAATTATAAAACCGGATTTTCACCCAACATATTTCTTATTTTTAACAATTGATCCTCAAAAAATTGACATTAATATACATCCTGCAAAAACAGAAATAAATTTTGATGATTCTCAAGGCATTTTCCAGCTGCTAAGAGCATCCATTAAACAATCTCTTGGGAAACATAGTATTGTCCCATCAATAGATTTTGACAATGAAGGTTTTATTGAAATGCCATATTCAGGAAATAAAAACCAAGAATTAATTAGCCCACAAATAACTAACACTGCAAATTACAATCCTTTTGAAGAAGAAAATTACAAAAAAACACAATTCAATCCGCAACCTTCTTTTAAAAAACAAAAAAAACATGAAAATTGGGAATTACTTCATAAAAGTTTTGAATCAAGTTTAAATGAAGAGAAAAACAATACTAAACAAAAAACGATACCTTCATTAGCTCAAACAAATTCAAAACTATTTCAATTAAAAAACAAATATATTGCGACACCTGTTAAATCAGGTTTAATGCTAATTCATATAACACGTGCACACGAAAGGATATTATTTGAATCATTAATCAGTACCATTTCTTCCGGAAACATTCTCATGCAAAAACTTTTGTATCCTGTTGAAATTCAGTTTTCAGCAGAAGATATTGAATATTTAAAAAATGCTGATAAAAGCATGAATGACATAGGATTTGAAATTAATTTTAAAAAAAATGATAGAATTGAAATTATAGGAGTTCCTTCACATATCAGCCAAGCAAATCCAAAGGAGCTTATTGAAGCTATTTTAGTTCAAATAAAAGATGATGAAAGTTTTCTAAAAGAAAAAGCAATTGAAAATCTCTGTGAAACTCTATCTAAAAAAACATCCTTAAACTTTGCCAAACCAATGGCACCCGAAGAAATGCAAAACATAATAGATAAATTATTTGTTTGTAAAATGCCAAATTTTACAAATAATGGCAGAAAAATTATTGAAATAATTAACATCAACGAAATAGAAAAACTTTTTTAAATTAAACATAAAGACCATTGAAAAATTTTATAATAATTCTCATATCACTTATTTCTTTTAATGCAAAATCACAGTTCAATGTAAGTTTTACTTTTGAAGATGCATATTCATTTAACAGAATAGAAAATTCATATTTATTAGTTACATCTGCTAAAAAAACAGAAAAGCTATACAAATCAGACAATTATGGAACAATTACATTAAAAAACATAGACAAAAATATTTCTGTTACTTTTTATTCTGAAAACTACAAAACAATAAACTCTAATTTTGAAATTACCAACAATATTGAAATAAAAGTTATATTAGAACCAAAAATCACTTATATAGAAGATAAATATACCGAAAGAAAAATTTTGATTGAAGCCGTTATGAAAAATAAACATACAGGAGAAAACATAAAAAATGCTGTCGTAAAATTTGAAGACTTTAATATAGAATTAAAAACCAACAATAATGGGAAAATACTCCTAAAAAAAGAGAATATTGAAAACTATTCATCATACAAAGAAGGAGATTCTCTATTAATTGAAATTAATGCCGCAAATTTCGAACCTTACAAATCAGTATTCAGATTTTCTCGTTCAAAAGAAATAAAGGGTATTTTTCTTAATCCTTTAAAAAATATTAAAAATATATATTCAAATCCAATAAATAATAATAAAATAATTCTCAAAATTAAAGAAAGTCTAAATTTCCAACAAAATAATTCAAAATATAAAGGCAATCTTAATTTCCCAACATCAATAAAAGTAGGTACAAATTGCAATTGTAACACATGTTCATCAGTTTCAACTATGAGCCTCGAAGTATATGTACAAAAAGGACTAAATGACGAATGGATATCGAGTTGGGGTTCTGAATCTTTAAAAGCCGGAAGTTTACCATATAAAACCTATGGAGCATATCACGTGCTACATCCATTAAATTCCACATATGATATTTCAAACACTACTTGTAGGCAAGTATGGGACAGCGATTACGCAGCAAGTTGCATAAACGCAGCAAATTCAACTATAGGGCAATTTTTAGTAACTTCCGATAATAATATTGCATTTTCCGAATATTCAGCAGAAAACAATGGATTAAATGCACCATCCGGACAAAGTTGCGGAGATGGTTATGCAGGGACAGGAAGTTCATATCCTTGCATTTCAGATAATGTGTGCACAGGACATGACAGATTCGGACACGGAAGAGGAATGTGCCAATGGGGCACACAAAGGTGGTCAAACGAAGGAAAAGATTACAAATGGATAACAGACCATTATTATTTGCCTGGAGGCATTCACAGAAGCGAAGATTCTAGCTCAGGAGTTTTAGATTGTTCTTCTTCAATAAATCTAAGTTTAGAAACAATTTTCCACGGAGAAAGTTCTACTGAAGCCTCTAAGATTGAAACATACGGGTGCAATGATTGGTCAGAAACCGGACCCGAAAGGATTCATACAATAAACTTAGAAGATGCAGGAACAATTACTGCTAGCATTTCAAACTTTACAGGCGATTTAGATGTTTATATTTTAGGCTCTTGCAACCCATTAGATTGCTTAGGCACAGTTTCATCATCTTCTGCAACTTATGAAAACGCTCCGAAAGGAACATACTATATTGTTGTTGATGCAGATGATGGAAGTGGTAGCAAATATGATTTATTAGTTTCGCAACTTATTACGGAAGACAGTACCATATTTGAAAACAAATTTTTAATTAAACCAAATCCTTCTAAAGGTATTTTTTATATAGAACCAACAAATGAAATTATAAAAGAAGTAACAGTTTATAATATTACGAAACAAGAAGTCCTAAAAACTTTTTCTCATAAAATTGATTTACAAAATTATCCTGTTGGAGTTTATCTTGTTGAAATTTTGAATAACAAAGATGAAAAAGAAATATTGAAAATAATTAAAAACTAATAGTAATAATTGCCAAAACACCAAAACCTCCATATTATGTTATTATTTTTACATCACATTTTATGTAAAAACAATAATGAATATGAAGAAATGTTAAAACTTATGCAAGAAGAAGTAAAAAACAAAAAGGTTTTATTGGTGTTGAAAATGCAATAAATAAAATTGAAATTACTACTTCATATTGGAAAAATATACACTCAAATAAACATTGAAAAGAAAACATGAAACAGAAAAAAAGACGAAACATTTGGTACAAAAACTATAAAGTCCGATTTTCAAAAATTGAAATAGATTCTAAATTTTATGAATAATTAAATAAAGCACATTTTATCAAATAAAAAAATCACATGAATAAATTATTATTAATTATTTTTTCTGCAATAATCTTATATTTAGCAAGTTGCACAACAAACAAAAATGAAGTAATCGTTTACACATCTGTTGACCAAATTTTTTCAGAACAAATTTTAAAAGATTTTGAAAAAGAAACCGGCATAAAAGTAAAAGCAGTTTTCGATACCGAAGAAACAAAATCAACAGGAGTTTTAAACAGATTAATTGCCGAAAAAGACAATCCTCAATGCGATATATTTTGGAGTGGCGACCCTGTTAGAACCATTGTTCTGAAAAACAAAGGTATTACACTAGCTTACCAATCTGAAAATGCAAAAAACATTAATCCTGTTTTTAAAGACCCTGAAAATAATTGGACAGGATTTTCTGCAAGAGCAAGAGTACTTATTTATAATAAGAATTTGCTTACTGATACACTTGTTCCAAAATCAATTTTTGATTTAACTAACAAAAAACTTAAAGGAAAAACGGCAATTGCAAACCCACTATTTGGAACAACAACTTTTCATATCTCAGCTTTATTTTCTGTTTTGGGAGACGAAAATGTAAAACAATTTCTTGAAAATTTAAAGAAAAATGATGTGATAATTGCAACAAGCAACGGCGATGTAAAAAAACGAGTAATGCAAGGCGAAGCATATTGCGGACTTACAGATACCGACGATGCTTTTGAAGCAATGAAAGAAGATGCAAACATTGGTTTTGTATTTTTAGACCAAAATGGAATTGGAAGTTTAATAATGCCAAATACTGTTAATCTTATTAAAAATTCAAAACATCAAGAAAACGCAAAAAAATTATTTGATTATCTTTTAAGCAAAGAAACTGAGGAAAAACTTGCAAAATCGTGTGCACAAATGCCTTTGCATAAAGGTGTTAATGTTCCAAAAAACATCCCATCATTGGATAATATAGTTCCTATGAAAATTGATTATGATAAAACTTCTAAGAAGTTGGAAGAAATACAGGAATATTTGAAGGCTTGGGTTGAAAATGGGGGATAATTAATAATGTATAATGTATAATTAATAATGTACAATGTGTAATGAATAATGTACAATTAATAATGTACAATTAATAATGAACAATGTATAATGAATGATTAATAATGTACAATGTATAATGAACGATGAATAATGGGTAATGCAAATGCTTAGATTTTTTTTATGAAAGAAAATATTTTAAAAGATAAGAGTTATAGTTTTTCTGTTAGGATTGTAAAGCTATCGCAGTTTTTAGTTACTGAAAAGAAAGAATATGTTTTAAGCAAACAAATACTCCGTTCAGGAACATCAGTTGGGGCAAATATCAGAGAGGCAGAATATGCTCAAAGCAAAGCAGATTTTATTCATAAACTAAGCATTTCTTTAAAAGAAGCCAATGAAACTGAATATTGGCTAGATTTATTATTTGACACAAACTATTTAAATAACGATTTATATAAAAGCCTAATTATTGATATCCAAGAATTATTAAAGCTCCTAATTTTTATCATAAAAAAAACAAAAAGTAACCTTAAAAACAATAAATACAAATAAAAAAATATAAATTATCCATTACTAATTGTTCATTATAAATTGTTCATTATTCATTATAAATTGTTCATTATAAATTGTTCATTATTCATTGTTCATTACACATTATAACACTCCCAGATGAAATCAAAACTATTATACAAACTTACTTACACAATATTTTTTGTATTTATAGTTCTGCCCATAATTTACACTTTCGGAATAAGTTTATCCACGCAAAATCTTAAAGAA
>CAMZKV010000058.1 GCA_947311445.1 uncultured Chlorobiota bacterium
ATACCTGTAGCTACTGTTCCTTTTTTTATTTCACTTGAAGGAATTGCACTTTTAACTGTTACTACAACTTTATCTCCAATTGTAGCATATCGTTTTTTTGTTCCTCCTAATACTCTGATAACTAAAACTTCTTTAGCTCCACTGTTATCAGCAACATTTAATCGACTTTCTTGTTGTACCATGATTATTTAGCTCTTTCAATAATTTCAACTAATCTCCATTTTTTTCTTTTACTGAGAGGTCTTGTCTCAGCAATCTTAACTTTATCACCCATTTTACATGTATCTTCCTCATCATGAGCAATATACTTTTTAGTTTCAGTAATGAACTTACCGTATTTGGGATGTTTCATTTTTGTACGAACAGCTACAGTAATGGATTTTTGCATCTTATCACCCATAACAATACCAATTCTTTCTTTTCTTAGATTTCTCTGTTCCATTTTGTATATTCTTAATTAGATTTATTTTCGTTTAATTCTCTTTTACGTAATTCCGTTTTTAATCGAGCAATAAATCTTTTTGATTCAGTAATTTGTTGCGGGTTTTCAAGGTCAGTTACTTTATGATTCATTCTTAAACTGACTCTATTAGTTTGTTCGTTATCTAATCTTTCAATTAACTCTTTAGTTGTTAACTCTTTTATTTCAGAATTTTTCATCAATCTTTTATATTAAATTGTTTCAACATAATCTCTTCTAACAATAAATTTTGTCTTTACTGGTAATTTTTGAGCTGCTAATCTCATTGCTTCTTTTGCAACATCAATTGGAACACCGTCTGCTTCAAACAAAATTCTTCCTGGTTTTACTCTTGCAACAAACAATTCAGGTTCTCCTTTTCCTTTACCCATTCTAACCTCAGCAGGTTTTTTAGTTACAGGTTTATCTGGAAAGACACGAATCCAAATATTTCCTTCTCTTTTCATATATCTTGTAACTGCTTGTCTGGCTGCTTCTAATTGTCTGCCTGTTACCCATGCAGTTTCAAGTGACTTTATGGCAAAAGATCCGAAGGCTATTGTGGTTCCTCTTCCGGAGTTACCTTTCATTCTTCCTTTCTGTTGCTTTCTAAATTTTGTCTTCTTAGGTTGTAACATCTTTATTATTTGTTAAATCTGATAATTTTTAGTTTCTTCTTCTTGGTGGTCTTGATTTTCTTCCACCTTTTCCTCCTGCAAATTGGCGTTTTGTTTGAGCTTTTGAGAAATTAGGAGTTAAGTCTTGTTTTCCAAATTTTTCGCCTCTGCAAATCCAAACTTTAATTCCTATTAGACCTACTTTTGTTAATGCTTCTGAATTATAGAAATCTATATCTGCTCTAAGAGTGTGGAGAGGAGTTCTTCCTTCTTTAAACATTTCTTTTCTTGCCATCTCAGCACCGTTAAGTCTTCCTGCAACAAGTACTTTTATACCTTCTGCTCCCATTCTCATGGCAGATGAAATAGCCATTCTAACGGCTCTTCTATATGCAATATTGCCTTCTACTTGTTTGGCAATATTTTCTGCTACTATAACAGCATCCAATTCGGGTTTTTTGATTTCAAAAATATTAATTTGAATGTCTTTTCCTCCAGTAATTTTCTTTAATTCTTCTTTAAGTTTGTCAACTTCTTGACCACCTTTGCCAATAATAATCCCGGGCCTTGAAGTAGTAATTGTTACAGTTATTAATTTAAGTGTTCTTTCAATAATAATTCTTGAAATACTTGCTTTTGATAATCTAGCTTTTAAGTAAACTCTAATTTTACTGTCTTCTTGAATTTTGTCGGCGTATTTATCTCCACCATACCAATTAGAATCCCAACCTCTGATTATACCAAGCCTATTGCTTATTGGATTAATTTTTTGTCCCATTCTATTGTTTTTCTTTGCTGTCAATAAATAAAGTAACGTGATTTGAACGTTTTCTAATTCTATGTGCTCTTCCTTGAGGAGCAGGCCTAAAACGTTTCAGCATTCCAGCAGAATCAACTCTAATTTCTTTTACATATAGATGAAAATCTTCTGGCTTATCACCATCGTTTTTATTTTCCCAATTAGCAATTGCAGATTTTAATAGTTTTTCTAATCTACCTGATGCTTCTTTCGGGTTAAATTTTAGTATATCGAGAGCTTTTAAGACTTCTTTTCCTCTTATAAGGTCTGCAACAATCCTCATCTTTCTTGGAGATGTAGGACAGTTTCTTAAAATAGCAAAATATTGATTCTTTTTTGCTTCTTTAATTTTATCTGCTCTTTCTTTTTTACGTACGCCCATTATTATTTCTTTTTATGTCCTCTATAAGTTCTAGTAGGTGAAAATTCTCCTAATCTGTGTCCAACCATATTTTCTGTTACATATACCGGAATAAATTTTTTCCCATTATGTACTGCTATTGTATGACCTACAAAATCTGGCGGAATCATGGAGTTTCTTGCCCAAGTTTTAATTACTTTCTTTTTACCTGACTCGCTCATTTCTACAACTTTTTTTTCAAGTTTATAGTCAATGTATGGTCCTTTTTTGAGTGATCTGCTCATAGAAATTTATTTCTTACGTTTTTTTGATTTTCTTCTTTCAATTATATATTTATCTGATGCTTTTTTACCTCTTGTTCTGAATCCTTTTGCTAAAATACCATTTCTTGATCTTGGATGTCCTCCGGATGATTTTCCTTCACCACCACCCATTGGATGATCAACAGGATTCATAGCAACACCTCTTACTCTCGGTCTTCTTCCTTGCCATCTTGTTCTGCCGGCTTTACCAGATCTTTCAAGAGCATGGTCAGAGTTTGATACTGTTCCTATTGTAGCTTTACAAGTTGCTAAAATTTTTCTTATTTCTCCAGATGGTAATTTAATTAAAACAAATTTTCCTTCTTTAGAAACTAATTGTGCATATGAACCAGCACTTCTTGCTAATTCGGCGCCTTTTTGTGGTTGTAATTCTACATTATGGATTACTGTTCCCATAGGTATATCGGAAAGATAAAGAGTGTTTCCTATTTCAGGTGCAATATCTTTACCTGAAATAATTACATCACCAACTTTAAGACCATTTGGAGCAATAATGTATCTTTTTGCACCATCAGCATAAAACAATAAAGCAATTAATGCAGTTCTGTTAGGATCGTATTCAATTGTTTTAACAGTTGCAGGTACGCCTTCTTTATCTCTTTTAAAATCGATAATTCTATAAGATTTTTTGTGTCCTCCACCAATATAACGCATTGTCATACGTCCTTGGTTGTTTCTACCTCCGGATTTATTTTTTCCTATGACTAAAGATTTTTCTGGTTTTGATGTAGTTATTTCATCTAAAACATTTACGATTTTTCTTCTTTGTCCAGGAGTTACGGGTTTTATTTTCTTTACTGCCATGATCTTTTATATATTGCTGTAAAAATCAATTGTTTCACCATCTACTAATGTAACAATAGCTTTTTTAAATGAATTTGTTCTTCCTTTAATTAAGCCAGATTTAGTATTACGATTTTTTCTTTTTCCACCATAAATCATAGTGTTTACACTTTCAACTTGAACATTGTATAATTTCTCAACAGCTTTTTTAATTTCAATTTTATTAGTTTTCTTATCAACAATAAACCCAAACTGATTAAGTTTTTCGGCTTTTTCAGTCATTTTTTCAGTTATTATTGGTTCAATAATGATACTCATCTGATTAATTTTATTTCATTAATATTTAATCGAAATTTTAATTTTTTATTTTTTTTTGCCTAAAATCTCATTAATTTGGATTAAAGAGCTTTCTGTCAAGACTAAAGTTTCACTGTTTAACACATCGTAAGTAGTTAAATGTGATACAATTAATACTTTTGATTGCTTCAAATTTCGAGCTGACAAATATACGTTTTTATTTTCATTTTTAAAAACTAATATTGATTTTTTATTATTAATCTTTAAATTTTTTGTCAAATCAATATATTTTTTTGTTTCAGGTGCTTTAAATTCAAAGTCTTCAAGAATAATAATATTTTTATCTTTTGCTTTATAAGATAAAGCTGAAATACGAGCTAATTGTTTTACTTTTTTATTTAACTTAAAACTATAATTTCTTGGTCTTGGTCCAAAAACACGTCCTCCACCTCTATATAAAGGGTTTTTCATTGTTCCTGCTCTTGCAGTACCTGTTCCTTTTTGTCTCTTTATTTTTCTTGTACTACCTTTAACCTCACCTCTTTCTTTGGCTTTGTGTGTTCCTTGTCTTTTATTTGCAAGATTTTGTTTTACGTCAAGATAAATAACATGATCATTTGGTTCAATAGCAAAAATTTCATCTGCTAATTCAACTGTCTTTCCGGTATCTTTTCCGGATATATTAAATACGTTTAGTTTCATTACTTCTCAATTATTATGTATGAACCACGTGCTCCAGGAACGGATCCTTTTACGATGATTAGATTATTTTCAGGTATAATCTTAATAACCCTTAAGTTCATGATTTTCACTCTGTCTCCACCTGTTCTTCCAGCCATTCTCATTCCTTTAAATACTCTTGAAGGATATGAAGACGCTCCTAATGAACCTGGTGCTCTTAGTCTGTTATGTTGTCCGTGAGTTGCATCTCCAACTCCTTTAAAATTGTATCTTTTTACAACACCTTGAAATCCTTTACCTTTTGAAGTTCCAGTAACGTCAACCCATGTATCGTCATTAAAAAAATCAACATTTAAAGTTTCTCCAACTTTATATTCTTTGCCTTTGAGAAGTGAGAACTCTACAATTTTCCTTTTTGGAGTAGTTTTAGCATTTTTAAAATGCCCCATTTGAGGTTTGTTTGTTCTTTTCTCTTTTTTTTCGTCGTAAGCTATTTGAACAGCTTCGTAACCATCGTTTTCAACAGTTTTTATCTGTGTAACAACGCAAGGTCCGACTTCTAAAACAGTGCATGGAATATTAGTCCCATCGGCACTGAAAATCGATGTCATACCGATTTTTTTTCCTATTAATCCGGCCATTTTTAAAAATTTTACCAGTTATTATTAAACTTTTATTTCTACATCAACACCGCTTGGCAATTCTAGTTTCATTAAGGCATCAACAGTTTTTGAGTTTGAACTGTATATGTCAATTAATCTTTTGAAAGAAGAAAGTTGAAATTGCTCTCTTGATTTTTTATTTACAAAAGTTGATCTTAATACAGTAAAAATTCTTTTCTGCGTTGGCAATGGAATTGGTCCACTAACAATTGCTCCGGTAGTTTTTACAGTTTTTACAATCTTTTCAGCTGAATTGTCAACCAAGCTGTGATCGTATGATTTTAGTTTTATTCTAATTTTTTTTGACATTTAAAAAAGCATTAGTTATTATATATTATACAAATATTTTTCCAGTTAATCTTGCTATTATTTCATTAGATATTCGAGAATCAACTTCGCCATAGTGTGAAAATTCCATAGTTGAAGATGCTCTTCCTGAACTAAGCGTCCTTAATATTGTAACATAACCAAACATTTCTGATAATGGAACAGATGCACTAATGACTTGCAAATTAATTTTTTCAGATGTTCCTTTTATCTGACTTCTTCTTTTATTTAAATCAGAAACAATATCTCCTAAGTATTCGCCTGGTGTTAGTATTTCAACATCCATTATTGGTTCTAGTAAAATTGGATTTGCTTTAACAGTTGCATTTCTATATGCCTGACGTGCAACAATTTCAAAAGCTAATTCGTCTGATTCTTCTTCCTTAAAAGAACCTCCTATTAATTCCACTTTCAAATTATCTAATGGATAACCTGCAAGAGGCCCGTTATTCATAGCTTCACGAAAACCTTTTTCAATAAAAGGTATAAATTTCTTTGGAATTTTAGTATCATCTACATTATTGATAAATAAAAATTTATTTTCATCTTCGTACTGAGATAATATTACAGTGATTTCTGCAAACTTACCTTTTCCTCCGATGTTTTCTTTATCAAATATTTCTGTATGCTGAACTTTTTTAGTTAAACTTTCTTTATATGATACTTTAGGTCTCCCTTGGTTACATTTTACATTAAATTCTCTTTCTAACCGATCAATTAATATCTCTAAATGTAATTCTCCCATTCCGTATATTATTCTTTGACCAGTATTTTTGTCAGTTTTAACTTGAAATGTAGGGTCTTCTTCTGCAAGAATTTGTAGAGAAGCATTTAGTTTTTCAATATCTTTTTGAACTTTTGGTTCAACAACAACTCCTATTACTGGTTCAGGAAATTTAATGTTTTCAAGAACTATTTTTTTATTTTCAGAAGTTAATGTATCTCCTGTTTGAATATCTTTAAACCCAACAACTGCACATATATCTCCGGCAAATACTTCATCTTTTGCAATTTGTTTATTTGCATGCATTTGATAGATATTTGCAAGTCTAATTCGTTTATTTGATCTTGGATTAAAAACATTGCTTTTAGCTTTTAAAGAGCCTGAATAAATTCTTACGTAGGCTAATTTACCTATAAATTTATCAGATGCTATTTTAAAAACTAAGGCTGATAAAGGTTCTTCTCTATCAGCTTTACGTTCGATCTCAGTATCATTTTTTGGATTAATTCCTTTTACAGGAGGTATATCAGTGGGGTTTGGTAGAAATTCAACGATACTATTTAATAACATTTGAATTCCTTTGTTTTTGAAAGCGGAACCACATAATACAGGAACTACTTCCCTTTTTAACACTGTTTTTCTAGCAACAGCTTTAAATTCTTCAACACTTATTTTACTTCTATCGTCAAAAAATCTTTCCATGATTTCATCATCGAACTCAATTACACCTTCAATTAAGTTTTCTCTCCATTCTTCAGCTTCTTGTTTTAAATTTTCAGGAATTTCAGAAGTAAGATATTTAATTCCGTATTCATCATCATCAGACCAAGTATATGCTTTCCTTTCTATTAAATCAATTAATCCTACAAAATCATCATCTGAACCAATTGGTATTTGAAAAGGGACTGCATTTGCTCCTAATTTTTCTTTTATTTGTTCCACAACACCAAAAAAGTCAGCTCCCATTCTATCCATTTTATTTACAAATGCTATTACGGGTACTTCATATTTATCAGCTTGTCTCCAAACTGTTTCTGATTGTGGTTCTACACCGCCTACTGCACAAAAAACAGCAACGGCACCATCTAATACTCTAAGAGAACGTTCAACTTCAACAGTAAAGTCAACGTGTCCGGGAGTATCGATAATATTTATTTTATACTTTTGGTTAGTTACATTCCAATAAGTAGTTGTAGCGGCAGAAGTTATAGTTATACCTCGTTCTTGTTCTTGCTCCATCCAATCCATGGTTGCAAGTCCGTCATGTACTTCTCCTATCTTATAATTCACACCAGTATAATACAATATCCTTTCGGTTATTGTAGTTTTACCGGCATCAATATGAGCCATGATACCAATGTTGCGTGTATATTTTAATTCTTCAATTGCCATTTAATAATTTAGAATCTGAAATGAGCAAATGCTTTGTTTGCTTCTGCCATTCTGTGAGTTTCTTCTTTTCTTTTAAATGCTCCACCTTCACCTTTGTATGCGTCCATAATTTCAGCTGCAAGTTTTTCGGACATTGTTTTTCCTCTTCTAGCTCTTGCAAACTTAATCATGTTTTTCATACTGATTGACATTTTCCTGGAAGGGTTAACTTGTGTAGGCACTTGAAATGTTGCTCCTCCAACTCTTCGGCTTTTTACCTCAACTTGTGGCGTTACGTTTTCAATAGCTTTTTTCCAAATGTCTAGTGGAGATGCTTCAATATCTTTTGTTCTTTGTTCAACGATATCTAATGCAGAATAAAAAATGTTGTAGGAAATATTCTTTTTCCCACTGAACATTAGATTATTCACAAACTGAGTTACCATTAAATCGTTAAATTTTGGGTCAGCCTGAATTTTAAATTTTCTTTTTTTCTGATTTCTCATACCTTATTATAATATGTACAAAGTGTAAAATTTAAAGTATATAGTTTATTTTTTAAACTTCTTAAATATTTATGTGTTATTTACAAATTTTAAAGTTTTATTTCTTTTTAGGTCTTTTAGTACCGTATTTTGATCTTCTTTGAGTTCTATCGTCAACACCTTGCGTATCTAATGTTCCTCGAACAATATGATAACGAACTCCCGGCAAATCTTTAATTCTACCTCCTCTTACAAGAACAATAGAGTGTTCTTGAAGATTATGCCCTTCACCAGGAATGTATGCATTGACTTCTTTGTCGTTTGTTAACCTTACTCTTGCAACTTTACGCATTGCTGAATTTGGTTTTTTTGGAGTTGTTGTATAAACTCTTACGCATACACCTCTTTTTTGAGGGCTTGAATTAAGAGCAGGAGATTTGCTTTTTTTCTTTACTTTTTTTCTTCCTTTTCTTATTAACTGTTGAATTGTAGGCATTTCTTATATATTTTTAATTTCGGGGTGCAAAGATAAAATTATTTTTTTTTAATACAACCTTTTTTTGAAATTTTATTTTTAGTTTTTAACTTATTTCATATTCAAAGCTAAAACAATAACATAGTACACTTTATAATATACTGATAATATTCATATTAAGTTTAAAACATACAGGATAAGCAATAAATTTCAAAATAAGTAATTTGTAATAATTATATTATTTGTATATATTTGTAACTGTTAAGTTTCACAAGGTTGTTGTTGACAACTTGTTTTTAAATAAGATTTCAAAGATAAAATTTTCTTTTTAAAATCCAAAGGATTTATTTTAAATATTTCAGGTTTGATTTCATACCATTTTTCTATTGCATTA
>CAMZKV010000059.1 GCA_947311445.1 uncultured Chlorobiota bacterium
AAATTATTGAAGTTCATATTTTAAATTTTGACGATGATATTTACCAAAAAAGAATAAAAACGTGGTGCTTGGCTAAAATTATATTTAGCTATGTATCAATATGTTGTTACTTTATTCTGTCAAAGTCAAGAATGTGTGTTCCCCCTGTATTTAAAGACTTAAAATCGTAATTTTATCTTTTATAAGCTGCTGTTTAAGAGCATTTATATCTAAAAACTTCTTTTCTTCTCTTATATATTTCTTAAAAATAATTTTTATTCTTTTTTGGTAAATATCATCGTCAAAATTTAAAATATGAACTTCAATAATTTTGTCATTATTAGTTGTTACAGTTGGTCTAGAACCAATATTTAACATTCCAAGATATTTTTTTTTAGATATTATAATCTCAACAGCATAAACACCAGAAGCAGGAATTAACCTGTTAGAATCAGGTAAAATATTTGCAGTAGGGAAACCAATAGTTCTTCCAATTTTATTGCCTGAAACCACTTTTCCCGATATGAAATATTCATATCCTAAAAAAGAATTTGCTTTTTCAAGTTCTTTTTCCTGTAAGAAATTTCTAATTTTTGTTGAACTTACATTTTGCTTGCTTTTTTTTAAAGCCTCAAGCTTTTCAATACCAATGTTAAATCGTTTGGAGCAATTTTTTAAGATTTGAAAATCTCCTTGCTTATCGTTTCCAAAATGATGATCGTAACCTACAATTAGCTTTTTTATGTTTAAGTTGTTATGCAAAATTTCTTGAATAAAATTACATGAAGTAAGATTTGCAAATTCTTTGGTAAAAGGATAAATTATAAACCTATCAATTCCTATTTTTTCTAAAAGCTGCGTTTTTTCTTCTATTGTATTTAAAAATTGTAAATTATCATCCTGAAAAAGTACTTTCCTTGGGTGAGGAAAAAGTGTAAAAACAACAGATTCTCCATTACTTTCTTTTGCACATTCTATTAATTTGGTTAATATTTTTTGATGTCCGGAGTGTACGCCATCAAATGTTCCCACAGTTAAAACCGGATTTTTTATATTTAGCTTTTCTATTGACCTGTGTATTTTCAATTTTAATTGTAATTTTTTAGAATAAAAAAAGAACAAATTTATAATAAACTTGTTCTTTTTAATTCTTTTGATTAAAAATCTTTCTATCTCCTAACAGAATTTATATAATTATCAAGTTCTTTTATTGAAGATGAGAATTCAAAAACATCATTTACTATATAGTAGTTACTAATATCAAAAGTGTGAAGATATGCATATTTTGCAAACTTTAAGCGATCAGCCTCAAAATCAAATAGTTCCACAATCTCTTTAACGTATTGTGCCGTAAAACAGTTTGAATTTATTATTTGTTTTGCAAGTATCAGTTTGTCAGAAGCAAAATCTTTATTTGCAATTAAGTTCTTTGCTCTTTCAAACTCATATCTTTCCATAGGCCAATTACAACCGACCTTTCCGCTATAACCCGGCATATGATATATTTGTTCTTCCGGATTATCATCAATATAAACATTTTCATTTACATCAACATTTTCTGAGTATTGAACATCTTCACCATAAATATCAACGTTTGCATTAACATTTACTGAGCCATCGGGGGTGTCAACATTATAATTTATTCCTGTTTCATTCACATCCACATCAATATGGATTCCTTTTGAATTATTATCGTCAATTATTCTTTCTTGAACAACTTCTTCTTTTTCAAGATATATTTCATTAACTGGGTTTTCGGTAAAATAGCGAACAATATTTTCTCCTTTTCTGTTCTTTTTTATTCTGTATGTTATTTCTAAACCGGGTTTAGTATATACAACTTTATTAATGCTCGGTTTTGTTTTGTCTTCAAAAATTATTTTTATTTTATAGCTGGGAGATGAAAGCCCTGTAACTTTTACATTTGTTTGAGGCTTGTCATTTTGTTTTACACCATTCATAATTAAACTGAAAGGATATCCGTCTTCTGAAAAGAATACAAAGTCTGAAATTTGAGAAAATAAACTTGTTATTCCAAAGAATAAAAAGATTATTGGTAAAATGATTTTTTTCATATGTCTAAAAATAGTTAAAAGTTTTAAAGTGTAAAGTTAAAAGTTAATTTATATTTAATAAGTTGCTTTTGTTTTTATTTAATTAATTTGTGTTAAAATGTTAACTTTTAATACTAAATTTTGCTACAAGTATTTATTGTTCCACTATTTCAACTCTTCTGTTTTTTGCTTTTCCTTTGTCTGTTGAATTAGTTGCGATGGGTGCTGTTTGACCATCTCCGTATGTTTTTAATTGTTCCGATTTAACTGAATATTTAGAGACTAATTCATTTTTTACGGCATCAGCTCTATCTTTTGATAATTTCAAGTTGGTTTCAAAATTTCCAGTATTGTCGGTATGTCCAACGATAATATATTTTTTATCGGGATGAGCGTTTAAGTATTTGGCAATTTTTTTTAAAGTTTCTATTGATTCTGGTTTTACAGCCGATTTACCGCTATCAAAATGAATATCGTAAATGGCAATATGTCCATTTTGGGTAATATTGGTTTCCATATCTTTAACACTAACTAAGCCTTTATCCATTGATTGAACTTCAATAGCATCAAAAGTAACTAAAGGTTCTTTGAAATATGTAGCATATACTACAATATAAATATCCTTATCATCTATTTTCTTTTTTGCTGTAAATATGCAAATTGTCCATCTTTATAATCCGGTTTTACGTTATCTCCTGATAATGCATTTAATCCGTTAAATTCATCAATATATAATTGTTCAGATAGGTTTGCCCCACAATTTGTTTTATCAAGAGTAAGTAAAATTTTAAAACCTGCATTTTTTAATGCTGTTTCATAACTCTTATAAACTTCAAATACAGAATGTTCTTTCTGTGATTCATATTGAATTCTTGTAATCTTACCATCAATCTCATACTTGTCTAATTTATTATCTTTCAGAGATAGCATGTAATATCTGTCAAAATTCTTTAATTGATACCAAGCAATATATGAGCCTTTAAATCTAGATATCAAAGGATAGTCTTTTCCTCCCTTAATGTCAGTTGTTCTTTGTGCAAAAAATGTTTGTTGAAAACATTAATGCAACTACTACTAAAATTAATGTTCCTTTTTTCATTTTATTTCCTTTTATTTGATTAATAATTAAATGTTTATTTTGTGTTTTCTGTTCAAACTAAAATTGAAGCTATTTTCTAATTGTCAGGCACTTATAAAATGAAATATCTCTTATTTTTTAGGAGAGATGCTTCTTAAAACAAAATCAAAACTATAAATATTAAAAAATATCCAAACCTAAGATTGTAATATCATCAAATAAGGCAGGATTACCTTTTTTAAGATTTAGTCTTTTTTGTAAACACTTAAAGTTTTCTCCAACACTTTTTTTATTTGAGATACAGTTTTCAAGTTCTTCAAGACCAATTTCTTCTTTTTTTTCATTTTCTAATTCAACTAGCCCATCTGTAAAACAAAAAAGTTTAGATGGGTTTGGGATTTTAATATTTCCTTCGTTTATAAATGGGATTTCATCCAACATTCCAATTCCGGGACAACCTTCTTTTAGTTCTGTAATTTTTTTATTTAGTTTATCATATAAAAAAGGGGGATTATGTCCGGCATTTATATATTTGAGTTCTCTTTTTTCTGTATTATAGCTCCCAACAAAAACAGTTATAAATTTTTCGCCTTGTGCACTGTCAATAACTCTTATATTAAGACGTTGAACGAGTTCCGGCAAGGTTAAATTTGTATTAAGATATGCTTTTAAACTTGCTTGAAAATTAGACATAAGCAGAGCAGCAGATATTCCTTTTCCTGAGACATCTGCAACGCAAAAGAAATATTCATTTTCTGAAAATTTTTCAAACTCGTAATAATCTCCTCCTACATCAAAATGGGGTAGATAAAAGGAGTCAACAAATATATCTTTATTTTTTGGGAAAAGGCTTGTGTCTGGAACTAGCATGCTTTGCATTTTGGATGCCAATTCCATTTCTTTTTTCATTCTTTCTTGCTGAATGCTGTTTTCATACATTCGTTTATTTTCAAGGGCAACAAAAATTACATTTGTAAGTGTTTGAATGAAATGTAAATGTTTTATTGTAGGACTTACTCCTTCTTTTTCTTCATCTACGTCTCCGAATAGAACATATGCAATTGGTTTTTGGTCATGAAAAACAGGAATTATAAAATCGTATGTAAACAATTTTTTATTTCCTGTTGAAGATGTTGTTGTTATATCTTGGTGTTGCAATAAATCGTCTTTAACAACAATATCAGAATGCTCATTTCCTTTTATTCCGGATTTAAGCATAATTTTCCACTCTTTACTGAATGCAAAAACAATAACTTTTCCAATATTCAAATCTTGTAATAAAATTTGCTCGTATGTTGAGAGCAGTTCCTTAACAGTAAAATTTGAGTTTATGGCATTAGTAATTTCAAGCAGAGCTTCTAGTTTGAAATTGCAGAACTTAAGTCGTCTTATTGATGATTTAGATGCCATATTCTAATTTTAAAAATATTATTTAACTCTTTCAGAATATTCTCTTGTTCTTGTATCTATTTTTAACAGGTCATTAATATTTATAAATAAAGGAACTTTAATTTCTGCACCTGTTTCAAGTTTTGCAGGCTTTGTTGCTGATGAAGAAGCAGTATTTCCTTTGAAACCGGGTTCAGTATATTCTACTTTTAGTTCAATAAAATCCGGCAAATCACAAGATAAAACTTGGTTGTTTTCTGCTCTAAAAAGTATATCAACCTCTTGTCCTTCTTTTAGTAAATCATTATTATCTACAAGGTGTTCTTGCAATGTAATTTGCTCATAAGTTTTTTGGTGCATAAATACATACCCCATATCATCCTTATAAAGAAATTGGTATGGATGTCTTTCTATTCTGACTTCAACAACTTTTACACCTGATGTGAATGTATGTTCTAAAATCTTTCCGGAATCAAGGTTTTTTAATTTGGTTCTTACAAAAGCCGGACCTTTTCCGGGTTTAACGTGTTGAAAATAAACTATTTTATATAATCCGTTTTTAAATTCTATTGTTAGTCCGTTTCTAAAATCTGCAGTAGTTGCCATATATATTTTTGTTTTTGGCAAATTTAATTAATTTTAAAAAGGATACCTTATTTTTTACAAAATATTCTTAAAATAAATTAAATCAGCATCTTAATTTAATCTGCTTTTAACATTAATTTTTTCTATTACGCTCTAAAACTACTGTAAAATGGGCAGACTAATTATTTTCATAAATTGTGTCTTCCTCTATTTTCCCTTTATCTTTATGTTTCCAAAAGAAAAAAGAATCAAACTTTCCTTTTAAAACAAAGCCTACACCTTGCTTATAATTTCCTTCATCATCAAGATTATCATTTGCCTTATTATAAAATTTCCCTCTGATGTTTCCTTTTTTATTTATCTTATATTCTATTTCAACCTCTCCTACTATTTTTTCATTGTTCCCTGCTGTATTTTCTTTTCCTCCATATCCACCTCCAAATCTATATTCTATTCTGTCATCTAAAAATTTTCCTGCAACTTGAACACCATATTCATCACTTTTATTAAGTTCACCGGGGTTGTAATCTATTACAATTTCAATGTCTTTACTAAATTTTTCTAAAACATCATTTAATTGACCTGCAATTATGTCTCCTCCTAATGGTTTTGTAGCATCAGAAACTCCTTCGATATTATTAAAATTATAAAACTTCTTTAACAATAAAAGTGCTAAAAATTGTTCATTTATTTCTTTTTCATTAAACGATTGTAATTTGTCTGCATATTCTGAATCGCTATTCTCAGGTAAATCAATCTTGAGTGATAATTTTGGTTCAACTAGTGTTTCTGTTAAATTTACAGAACATATAACATTAGACTTATCGATAGACTCTCTTTCAATATCAGGATATAATCCATTTAAAACTACATTATTGAGTTCATAATAAGCAGATATGTTTATTTCTGCATCTTCCGGAGCTCCATTAAAAACAATTTTTCCTCCTTCTTTAATTCTAAATATTTTTGGTAATCTAACCAATTCCAATTCGTATGTTCCGTCTAGAATTGTATATGTTCCCGACATATTAAAATCTCCTTCTTTATTTAGTGTAAGGTTTAAGGCTCCTTCACCTTTTGTATATATAGTACCCGATTCGTTTGGGTTTATATGTATCTCGGCATCTGGGGTTACATCTAATTTAACAACCATAGAGAATCCACTATAGTCAGCTACATATTTTTCTTTCTTACTTTTACTAATTGTTGTATCAGTAACAAAGCGAATAAAATTTCTGTTCCCTTCTAGTTGTTCATTTGTTGAAAGAGGTATAAATATTTTTGTGTTTTCATCTGTTTTTATGTCTGCATTTAATTTTATATCATTTAATAAGCCGGAAAAATTAATATCTCCTGTTCCAAATGCTGTTCCATAAAAGGAAGACGATTCAAGGCGGTCTAATTCAATAATCTTTAAATTATCTGTATTTATATCAACATCTAGTTTAAATTCAGAGAAATTATTGTGTGAAATATTTCCTTTTAAAAAAGCTGTTCCTCCCTCTTTTTCAAAAAAATATGTTTTGGCAATTTTTATATTTTTTGGGTAGATTGATATGTTTATATCTTCAAAATTATAATTTGTATTTAAATATTCTATATGTGCAGATGTTTGTTTTATATTTAAATTTCCTGATATTTCAGGTTTTTTAATTTGCCCTGCTATTTTAACTAAACCGGTAATATAGGAAGATGGATTAAACTTTACATATTCAGAATAATAGTTCTTAAACATTTTTAAAGACATGCTCCTTATATCAATTTTAAAATCTAGTTTTTCAGTTTCAGGAAAGTAGTCTCCATAGATTGTATCGTTCATAAATTGTTTGCGGCTTCCTTTTAAGTTATATGCATTTGCATGAATTTTTCCTTCAGAGTCATCCCATTTACTTTTAAAATAGAAGTTCCCAAAATCAATATTGTTAATATTCAGATTGCTTATAGAGTCGTCAGTAAATATCAGCAAATCATCATATAACTGAGCAAATGTAGTACTTCCAAACAGTTTTCCTGAAAAAGAAATATCTTTTTCTAGAATTGGCTGTAAGTTTGAAATTTCAAAATTTTTATATTCTGCAAAAAGAATATCTCCCGGGTATTTTGAAATATTTCCATCCAAATATATTTGTTGTCCGTTATTTTCAAACTTTAAATCTACAATTGTTATTCTTGTAGAATCAATTAAAACATTTGCATTGTTGAACTTCCAATGAACATCATTCATTATAATTTCCGAATTGTTAATCTTACAATTATAAGAATTACTTATGTTTTTATTCATTTCAATAAATCCCACAATATTTGCCGAATAGTTTGCAGAATCTTTAAAATTGTCCCATTTTAAGTTGTAATTAATTGTTTCTTTATGCAAATCTCCTTCAATACTTATGTTATTTATTTTTATATTTTTACTGGGCAAAAACGACGAACCGCCAATTCCGCCAAACAATTTTCCTTCACCGGTGTAGGCAATTAAATAAAAATCATTTACTATTAAGTTTTTATATTTTAATTGATTAGAGTTTAATGAAAGGTTTAAATATTTTTTTGTGGGGTCATATAGTCCAATAATTTTTGTTTCTGGTGAAATATGATAATCCGGAAAAAATAAATTACTTATAAATTCAGGTTGTTTTATATTTACCTCAAAATTCAAATATCCTGATGAAATATCAGTATAAGTTTTTTGTTTTATACTATCGGATTTTAATAACTCATCTGTTAAATTTTTTAAAGCTGCTATTATTTCGGATGTTTTGTCTTTTGTTATAATTTTTAAATCTACAATATCAGATTCCAAATTAATAGTTTTAACAGAATCTTTTTTAGAAGACAAACTACTTACTAAATTTAATTTGTTCATTCTAAATGCTAAAGAATTTTTGCTTATAACAAAAGGAGACTTCAGTTTAATATTTCCTATAAAATCATCAATATTTAAACCTTTAAAATCAGCTGTTGCACTAAAATTTATTTTTGAATCATTATTTTTTTTATCAAGTCCAAAATGTTTTAAATATGCATATTCGACCATACAATCAAATTTTACAATTGGAACTTCAAATGAAAAATCTATTTTTCCTATAAGATGGGCTTTTATCTCTTTTTGATTAATACTTATGTTTAAACTATCAATACTTTTATTATTTAAAGTAGTATAAACATCAATATTTGAGAAACGAATATCTTTATAATTTAACTCATTAATTTTCCCAAAAGTTTTTAATTTAAGTTTCTTATTTTTTGATATTGAAAGAGCAAATTCTTGGTTAAAACTTGTTTTTCCAAAATTATTAACTCCAAATATTTTAGACGCATCAATTTCTGTTGCAGTTATTTGCCCATTAAGTTTTATTAAAGATAATGAATCTTTTGTTCCTTTTGTGTTTATTGAAATCCTTCCAAATTCTCCATAAACTTCTCCTTTTGAAATAAAATTTGACAGTTTTCCTTTTGTAGTTCCAATATAATTTATTTCTCCAACTTTTGTAAAAGCATCGGGTAATTTACTTAGCAAACTTTTAATAAAAGGTATTTTTACCGTTTTAATTTTTTTTAAATCAATATTAAATCTCTTAATATCTACATAAAATAAAGTATTTTCAAAAAACTCAATATTTTTTATATCCGAGTCTAGTTTTAGGTCAATAATACTTCCATATTTTAATTCTAGATCATTAAATATAAAATTATTATAAGTCCCCTTTATGTTTCCGGAAATTTGTAGTTTGCCCGAATAATTAACAGTATCTGAAGTAAAAAAATTAATGTCATTATAAGAAATATATGCTTGTTTTTGAATTGATATATTAGCCTTTAAATCATTTTTGTAATCTTGCATTTTATATTTAGCAGGAAAATCAATATTTAAACTATCAAAAGCAATCTCAGAATTTGGCGTTTTTAGTACAAGTTCTTTTAAATGAATTTGTTTAGGATTAACAAGAATCTTTTTTGAAGATAAATCGGACAATTTGAAACCACTTTTTTCAGTAAATGAAATTTTGTCAATTCCCGACATTATTTTTTCATTTTTCACACTAAAATTTAAAAATAAACTATTTATACTATCGAATTTTAAATCTTTAAAGTTTACACCCGGAATATAAATTGAATCATTTTCCTTATATGAAAATTTTGAATTTCTAATTAATACTTTTTGCGAATAAAAATTAAAATTAGTGCCCGAATCTTTTTTATTATCAAGTTTTAAGGCATCAATTAAGTACTGAATATTTAAACTGTCTTTTTCTATTTCATATAAATTTACGTATAAATTGTTTACGCTAACTTCTTTCATTGACAAATCATTATAGTTGATTTGCAGACCATTAGGTATTAGGGAAATTTCTTTTGCAAAAATTAAAGTGTCTTTTTCTTGGTCTTGAATATATATATCTTTAAAAACAAAACCTCTAAACAAACTAATTTTTACATTTCCAATTTCAATATTTGAATGCAATTCTTTGGATATCTCACTTACAACAAATTTTGTAATTTTTGTTTGAATATATGCAGTTTGTAACAGAAGAATTAGGGCAATTATTAAGGCAAGTATTAGCAAAACACCATAAAGAGTGAACTTTCTTAACTTCTCTATTTGAAATACATTGTTTTGCATCTTTTGCAAAATAATTATTTTTTAAACTAAAAACAGTATTTAAAGCTTTTTAATTTTATAAAAATATATTTTGCAAACAAGATGCCATAAAAAAAAGCTCACAAAAAAATTATGTGAACTTTTTTTTAAAAATTTTTAATTGAGCAAGATTAAATTTACTTAAGCAAACCCGGAAAATATAAACCAATTGATGCTGCAATATTTGACATAAAAAGTTTAATTGCAATTGACAATAAAATAATTCCAAATATTTTTCTTAAAACTGTTATTCCGGATACTCCCAATACCCTTTCGAGATATTTTGTCGTTTTTAGAACAACAAAAACAACCATCATATTTAAAACCAAAGCAATCATAATGTCAATTGTTGCATATTCTGCTCTTAATGAAAGCAAAGTTGTAATTGATCCTGCTCCTGCAATAATAGGAAAAGCAAGCGGTACAATTGATGCTCCTTCCGGATTTTGTCCTTTAAAAAGTTCAATCCCTAAAATCATTTCAAGAGCAAGAAAAAATAAAATAAACGAACCTGCAATTGCAAAAGATGAAATATCAACTCCAAAAACACCTAACAATGCCTCTCCTATAAACAAAAACAGTGTAAGAATAATAAGAGAAATAATTGTTGTTTTAAAGGCCCGTATTTTATTTCCTTTTGTTTTAAGGTCAATTATTATCGGTATTGAACCAATAATATCAATCACGGCAAATAATACCATGAAAACTGAAAATATATTCAAAATATTTACATTCATAACAATAATTTTAATAGCTTAATAACCAATTGTTTAACAGTGTTTTTTGCAACTGTTTCAAAAAATCGTGCAAATGTCAATTTATTTTTTGATTTAGCAAGTTTTTTTTCACTTTTTTTACATCTTTGTTTTTTTATCTCAAATGGAATTATATCGTACTAAAAAAAAATATAAGTACATTCAAGACTAACTCATACTTTTATTTTGTAACACAAATTACTATATTTAATAATTCAATCTAAGGTTTTTAAGAATAATGAAACTAACAAAATATAAAAATAAAAAATTAAAGTTATCCTGAAACGTTAAAACTTGACACGATTAAAAACAAATTAATATTTTTAACAGATTTTAATAAAGTGTAAATTTGCCCTAAAGTACATTTTATATCAAATTTAAAAACATAAAAATTATGAATAAACTATCAATCATTTTATTGCTTTTATTAATAACTATTTTTTCTTGTAAGCAACAAGAAACCAATAACAGAAACAAAACTACTGAAAAAAATGAAACAGTTATGAACACTAATCCTTTATTAGCAAATTTTGACACACCTTTTGAAATCCCTCCATTTGAAAAAATTAAAAACAAGCACTATATACCTGCTTTTAAACAAGCAATTAAAAAACACAATGAAGAAATTGATGCAATTATCAGCAACACAGAAAAACCAACATTTGAAAACACTCTTGTAGCTCTTGATAATAGCGGAGAATTATTAGCTAAAATTAGTTCAATTTTTTATGCTCTCAAAAGTGCAAATTCTAACGACAGCATAATTGAAATTGCAAAAGAAATTTCACCACTACTTTCAAAACATGCAGACGATATTTCATTAAACCCCGAATTATTTAAAAAAATTAAATATGTGTATGAGCATAAAAATGTGTTTAAGTTAAACACAGAACAAAATTCTTTACTAAATAAAATATATCAAAATTTTGTTAGAGGTGGTGCTAACATTGAAGAAAGCAAAAAAGAGCGTTTCAGAGAAATAAATAAAAAACTTTCTTTAGCATCTCTTAAATTTGCAGAAAACATTTTAAATGAAAACAATAAATATAATATTATAATTGAAAACAAAGATGATTTATCAGGATTACCAAATTCAGTTATTCAAACAGCAAAAGAAACTGCAAAAGAAAATGGTTTTCCAAACAAATGGATGTTTACTGTTCAAAAATCTAGTTTAATTCCTTTCATAACATATTCTGATAATAGAAATTTAAGAGAAGAACTTTTTAAAGCCTACATAAACAGAGGAAATAATAACGATGAGAACGACAACAAAGAAATTATTAAAGAAATTGTAAACCTCAGAATTGAAAGAGCAAATTTATTCGGTTTTAAAAGCCATGCAGATTATATTTTAGATGTGAATATGGCAAAAAAACCCAAAGAAGTATATAAATTATTAAATAAAATTTGGGAAGCTGCTCTTCCGGTAGCAAGAAAAGAAGCCGAAGAATTACAAAAAACAATTACTAAAGATGGCAAAAAATTTAAATTAGAACCTTGGGATTGGTGGTATTATTCCGAAAAAATAAGAAAAGAAAAATACGATTTAGATCAAGAAGAACTAAGACCATATTTTAAACTCCAAAATGTTAGACAAGGAATGTTTTTGCTTGCTAATAAATTATACGGAATAACTTTTACTCCTCTTAAAAACATCCCTTTATACCATAAAGATGCAGAAGTTTTTGAACTTAAGGAAGCAGATGGAACTCATATTGGAATTTTTTACACAGATTATTTCCCAAGAGAAAGTAAAAAAGGAGGGGCTTGGATGACAAGTTTCAGAAAACAATCCAGAATTAAT
>CAMZKV010000060.1 GCA_947311445.1 uncultured Chlorobiota bacterium
ACAGAGTATGATATTAATTAAAAATCAGCCTTAAAATTACCTGTTTCATTTTTGTGAGAATATATAAAATTTTTCAAATCGTAAAACCAACTTATGACTTCTAGTTTTTCAATATTTGTATTTTTATTAGTTAAAAATGCTTGATATGATGAAAATTTCCAATTACTAATATTATCTATAAAGCCATGATGTATAGGATTATTATGAATATAGCAAACTAAATCTTTCATATATTTGTCTTTTTTAAGCTCAATGCGTTTAAAATCATCTTCAAACAATGAACCTCTTCTATTTTGTTGTTTATTAAATGCTTTTGAATAGGCATTAAAAAAATTACCAAAATGTTTACTCGTTTGTTTTGAAATTAGTTCATTGGGTAACAGACCCTGCGGGTTTTCAAAACCCGCAGGGTCTTCCAGCTTGTCTTTAAACTTAACATACTTTTTTTTATAAAACTTTAAAAGTTCAATATCACTTCTAATAGAAATTAAAAAATGAAAATGATTTGGCATCAAACAATAAGCATAAGTTTTTGCAATTGGATATATGTATTCTGCATATTTTAGTAAAAAATATTTATAATTATCATTATTCTTAAAAAGTAATTCATCTCCCACTGCATGATTGTAGATATGATAAAATTTATTTGCTTCAATTATTATTCGCTCGTTTCCCATATTATTATTTGTTTTTGTGATAGACCCTGCGGGTTTTTAAAACCCGCAGGGTCTGAAAGTTTCAAAACCCGCAGGGTCTTCTTTTTTTTAAAACAAATCAGACAATAAATTATCATCAACCAAATTTGGCAAAGTAACTTTTAAATTAGGGCTTCTGTCCATTTCGCGTTTTATTGCAAAAATTGCCTCATTATTTCTTGCCCATGTTCTTCTGGCAATTCCATTATTAACATCATAAAACAACATTCTTTTTAAACGAATTTCTGCTTCCTGTGTTCCATCAAGCAACATACCGAAACCTCCATTCATAACTTCCCCCCAGCCAACTCCACCACCATTATGTATTGAAACCCAAGTTGCACCTCTGAAACTATCGCCAATAACATTCTGAATTGCCATATCTGCCGTAAATTTACTTCCGTCATATATATTTGAAGTTTCACGGTAAGGAGAATCTGTACCACTAACATCATGATGGTCTCTGCCAAGAACTACTTCTCCAATTTTTCCTTCTGCAATAGCATCATTAAAGGCTTTTGCAATTTTCATTCTGCCTTCTGCATCAGCATATAAAATACGAGCTTGTGAGCCAACAACCATTTTGTTTTTCTTAGCATCAGCAATCCAAGTAATATTATCTTGCATTTGTAATTTTATTTCTTCTGGCGAATTTTCCATTATTTTTTGAAGAACCTCCATTGCAATTTGGTCGGTAATATCTAAATCTTCCGGTTTCCCCGAAGTGCAAACCCAACGAAAAGGACCAAATCCATAATCAAAACACATAGGACCTAAAATATCTTGCACATAAGATTTATATTTGAAATCAATTCCATTTTTTGCCATAATATTAGCACCTGCACGTGATGCTTCAAGCAAAAATGCGTTTCCATAATCGAAAAAATAAGTTCCTTTGGCAGTGTGTTTGTTAATAGCATCTGCCTGACGACGCAAACTTTCCTGAACTTTTTCTTTAAATAAATCAGGATTTTCTCTAATCATTTTATTTGCTTCTTCAAAGGAAACATCAACAGGATAATAACCTCCTGTCCAAGGAATATGCAGTGAAGTTTGGTCAGAACCAAGATGAATAAAAATTTCTTCTTCATAAAAGCGTTCCCAAATATCTACCACATTGCCAATGTATGCTATTGAAACAACTTCATTTTTTGCCTGTGCCGTTTTTACTCTTTCGAGCAAATCGTCCATATTATCAATTAAAACATCAACCCAGCCTTGCTCATATCTTTTTGTTGCAGCTTTTGGATTTACTTCGGCAGCAACCGAAATACATCCTGCAATATTGCCGGCTTTGGGCTGTGCACCGCTCATTCCTCCAAGTCCGGCAGTTAAGAATATTTTTCCGTTTGGGTTTTCATCTTTTTTTAAAATTTTTCTGAAAGCATTCATTAAAGTTATTGTAGTTCCATGAACAATTCCTTGCGGACCAATGTACATGAACGAACCTGCCGTCATCTGTCCATATTGTGTAACACCAAGTGCATTAAATTTCTCCCAATCGTCTGGTTTAGAATAGTTTGGTATCACAAGTCCATTTGTAATAACAACGCGTGGCGCTTCTTTTAAAGATGGAAAAAGTCCCATTGGATGCCCCGAATACATATTTAAAGTTTGCTCATCGGTCATTATTGCAAGGTATTGCATAGTAAGAAGATATTGAGCCCAATTTTGAAACACCGCACCATTGCCTCCATAAGTTATTAGTTCCCAAGGGTGCTGGGCAACCGCAGGATTAAGGTTGTTTTGTATCATTAGCATAATTCCGGCAGCTTGCTTAGTTTTTGCAGGATATTCCGAAATTGGTCTTGCAAACATTTCATAATTTGGTTTGAAACGATACATATAAATTCTGCCAAAATCTTTCAATTCTTGTGCAAATTCATGTGCTAATTCTTTGTGCCATTTTTTTGGAAAATATCGTAGAGCATTGCGGATTGCTAATTGTTTTTCTTTTTTTGAAAGAATATCTTTTCTTTTCGGTGCTCTGTTTATCCCTTTTGGGTATTCTTTTTTTTGTGGTAATTCCGTAGGAATACCTTGTAATATTTGTTGTTTGAAATTCATAATTTTTGTTTTTTACCACGACTAAAAGCATGGATTGTAATTTATATTTTATTTTTCAATATCTTTTTGACAGCATAAAGATGTCGGAAAAGTTTTCTATTCACTAACATCATAAACAGGGCAAACTCACACTTTTATTTTTCAGTACAATTTATTTGATTTTACAATTTAAACTAAGGTTTTAAGAATAATGAAACTAATAA
>CAMZKV010000061.1 GCA_947311445.1 uncultured Chlorobiota bacterium
CCACCACCACTACCACCATTATCACTACTACCACCACTATTATTATTAAGAAGAATAAGAAGAAGAAGAAGAAGAAGAAGAAGAAGAAGAAGAAGAAGAAGAAAGAAAGAAAACGTAAAGGACTGAAACGACGAAGATAACTAATATAACGACTTAGACAATGAAGATAATGAAGACGACGTAGAGGACAAAGACGTCGGAGACAGTAAAGACGACGAAGATGGCAAAATTAAAGATTATGACGAAGACGAACATCGACAACAAAAACGACGAAAAAGACAAAAAACTACGAAGATGACAAAAACGACTGAAAACGGAAACAAAACAAAATAACAAGTGAAAAATAAAAATAAAAAATAAATAAAAAAATAAAGAAAAGAAAGAAAGAAAGAAAGAAAGAAAGAAAGATAGAAACGAAGAAAGAAATAATATAGTTGAAGAAAAAAAAGAAGAATATGAAAAAGTTAGGCAAAAGCCAAATGCACCTGCAAAACAAAACATAGCACTAAAAAAATCAGGTATTTCATTAAAAACTGAAATAAAAAAAGAAAAATCTGAAAAAGAAGAAAATACAATTGTTGTTGGAGGAACAATAGCTCTGAAACAAGACAACTTACAACTTGCATGGGCAAAGTTTACACAAAAGCTTGTGGAAAAACCACGACTTTTTAATGCTTTAAAAGATAAGGAATTAAAAATATTAGATAATAATACGGCAGAACTCATTGTAAGTAACAAATCATTAGCACAAACTCTTGATAAGCTAAAACTAAGAATTATTTCTTTGTTAAGGCAAGAATTAAATAACAAAGACTTTGATTTAATAATTAAAATAGAAGATATTCAAAAAAAAAAACTGAACATCTTTACACCGACAGAGATAAATACAAATACCTTGTAGAAAAAAATCCATACATTGAAAAAATGAAAAATGAATTTGATTTGGATTATTAATTTCATAAATCCAATAAACTCCAATTTTAATATATATTTTTTACCTAGTTTAGCCAAAGATATATTTATTCTTAATTAAAACATTTCTTAATATGCATTATTTATACGTTTTTTTATAAAAAAACAAGAAACACCCGCTACAAAAATTTTACACCAAAGAGCCTGACTGTAAGCCTGAATAAAGATTACTTACAGAAGAAAGCAAGTACTCCTATGTGCAGAGCAAAATAATTATTGTAAATATATAAGTACAAGACAACTTGCTTAATGTAAATTAATTAGACAATTTTAGACACATGAAAAATAAACTTTTAAAATCATCTTATTTATTATATATTTGTAATTACATTTAAGATAAGTAAGTGATTAGTAATTAGCGTGTTAGGTATTTTTTAACAATTATTAAAACAATTAAAAATTAAAATGACAAAAAAAACTTCAAAAATCATTTGGACAAAAATTGACGAAGCACCGGCTTTGGCAACATATTCATTATTACCTATTGTTAATGCTTTTACAAAAGCAGCAGGTGTAAAAGTAGAAACGAAAGATATTTCTCTTGCAGGAAGAATTATCGCAAATTTTCCTGATAATCTGAAAGAAGAACAAAAACTTAAAGATTATTTGGCAGAATTAGGTAAACTTACTCAGTTTCCTGAAACAAATATTATAAAACTTCCAAATATTAGTGCATCAATACCACAACTACAAGCAGCAATAAAAGAATTACAAGAAAAAGGCTATAATTTGCCTAATTATCCTGAAAATCCAAAAACAGACTCAGAAAAAGAACTCGTAAAAAGATTTGCAAAAGTTCTTGGAAGTGCTGTAAATCCTGTTCTTCGTGAAGGTAACTCTGATAGGCGTTCTGCTGTTTCAGTTAAAAAACACGCTCAAAAAAATCCTCATAAAATGATGAAACCTTGGAGCGAAAACTCAAAAACGTATGTTTCGTATATGAAAGATGGAGATTTTTATGGAAATGAAAAGTCTATAGTTACAGAAAAAGGAATACCTTTCAAAATTATTCACACAAATAAAAGTGGAAATAAAACAATTTTAGCAGATAAACTAAAATCATTTGATGGTGAAATTCTTGACGCTACTTTCATGAGTGTATCAAAACTTCGTAAATTCTACAAAGAGCAAATAAATGAAGCAAAACAAAAAGATGTATTACTATCTTTACATCTTAAAGCAACAATGATGAAAATATCCGACCCAAAAATGTTTGGGCATGCAGTTGCAGTTTTTTATAAAGATGTTCTTAAAAAACACTCTGAAACTATTGAAAATCTTGGATTTAATATTAATAATGGTATTGCAGATTTATATTTAAGAATAGAAAACTTGCCCCAATCAAAAAGAATTGAAATAGAAAACGATATTAATAATCTATATAAAAATAGACCGGAACTAGCAATGGTAGATTCTGACAAAGGAATTACAAATTTGCACGTTCCTAATAATATTATTATTGATGCATCAATGCCGGTTGTAATTAGAGACGGAGGTAAAATGTGGGGAACAGATAATAAATTACACGATACAAATGCAATGATACCAGACAGGTCTTATGCAACAATATATCAAGCAACTGTTGAAGATTGCCAAGAAAATGGTCAGTTCAATCCTGCAACAATGGGAAATGTTGCAAATGTTGGATTAATGGCTCAAAAAGCCGAAGAATATGGTTCTCATCCAACAACTTTTGAGATTATTTCTGATGGAAAAGTGGAAGTAATTGATGAAAAAGAAAATGTTTTAATGTCGCACAATGTTGAAAAAGGAGATATTTGGAGAATGTCAAGAGCAAAAGATATTCCTATTGAAGACTGGGTAAAATTAGCTGTAACAAGAGCAAAAGCAACAGCTTATCCAACAATATTTTGGTTAGATAAAAATAGAGCACATGATGCAAATGTAATTATTAAAGTTGAAAAGTATTTGCAGAAATTTGATACTAATGGGCTGGATATAAGAATATTATCTCCTGTTGATGCAATGAAATTTACTTTAGAAAGAACCAGAAAAGGAGAAAATACAATTTCAGTAACAGGAAATGTTTTAAGAGATTATCTAACAGATTTATTCCCAATTTTAGAATTAGGAACAAGTGCAAAAATGCTTTCAATTGTTCCTTTACTTAAAGGAGGCGGTCTGTTTGAAACCGGTGCAGGAGGTTCTGCACCTAAACATGTTCAACAATTTTTAAAAGAAGGACATCTACGTTGGAATTCTCTTGGCGAATTTTTGGCTCTTACGGTTTCTTTGGAACACCTTGCAACAAATTTTAACAATAAAAGAGCTCAAACACTTGCTGATACACTAGACAAAGCAGTAAGTGAATATCTTAATGAAAATAAAGCTCCTTCAAGAAAAGCAGGAGAACTTGACAACAGAGGTACACACTACTACCTTGCACAATTTTGGGCAAAAGCACTTTCAAAACAAAATGAAGATGCAGATTTAAAATCAAATTTTGAAAATATTTATAAAGAATTAAAAGACAAGGAAACTATAATTCTTAAAGAAATAGCAGCAGTAGAAGGAAAAGCAACTGACATTGGAGGATATTATTATCCCGATAATGAAAAAGCTGTAAAAGCAATGCGACCTTCTATAACTTTTAATAAAATAATTGATAATATTTCATAGTAAAATAATTTTTAAGTCATAGTATTACAAAAAAAAATAATTGTAGTGATACTATGACTATCATTTTTAAATTAAAGAATTAATATTTTCATGCTAAAACAATTGACAGAAAAGATTAATAAAAAATCAATAAAAGAGCAACTTGAATTTCTTGCAAAACAATTTAAAGGAAAAATCGCTTTTTCTACAAGTTTTGGACAAGAAGACCAGATTATTACTGATATAATTCTAAAAAACAAAATTTATATTGATGTTTTTACGCTTGATACTGGGCGAATGTTTGAAGAAACATATAAAGTTTGGAACAAAACAAATGAAAAATATAATACTAAAATAATTCCATATTTTCCTGTAAAAGAAGATGTTGAAAAAATGCTTTTAGAAAAGGGAACTCACAGTTTTTATAATTCAATTGAAGATCGAAAGGAATGTTGTAATATTAGAAAAGTACATCCTTTGAAAAGAGCATTAAAAAATGTTGATTTGTGGATTACCGGATTAAGAGCCGAACAATCTGTTACCAGAACTGAACTTGCATTGTTGGAAGAAAACAAAACTTTTAATACAATAAAGTTTAATCCATTGACAGCTTGGACGATAAATGATGTATTAAAATATTTAAAAGAAAATAATGTTCCTTATAATGAACTGCATGATAAAGGCTTTTTGAGCATTGGATGTTCTCCTTGTACAAGAGCAATAAAAAAGGGAGAAGATATTAGAGCCGGAAGATGGTGGTGGGAAAGTAAAGATAAAAAAGAGTGCGGACTTCATGTTGAACAAAGCGAAAATATTATAAGTATAAAAAAAATAAAAGAATAAATTAAATTAAATTTAGAACAAAATAAAAAGCATTCATTAATAAAACAAGAAATAGTTAATTGCAATTTTCAATACTCTAATTTCAAGTTTCAAACTTCCCATAAATATGAATAAATATAATCTTACACATTTAAAAGAATTAGAATCAGAAGCAATATTTATCTTCAGAGAAGTTGCAGCACAATTCGATAATCCTGTTATTTTATTTTCAGGTGGAAAAGATTCAATAGTTATGTTCCACATAGCAAGAAAGGCTTTCTTTCCTGCAAAAGTACCAATCCCTTTATTGCATATTGATACAGGGCATAATTTTGATGAAGCAATAGATTTTAGAGATAATTTAGTTAAAAAATATGGAGTAAAACTTTATGTAGGCTCAGTTCAAAAATCAATTGATGATGGCAAAGTTAGAGAAGAAACTGGATTTAATGCAAGTCGTAATATGTTGCAAACCACAACTTTACTTGATTCTATTGAAGAATATAAATTTGATGCCGCAATAGGAGGGGGAAGAAGAGATGAGGAAAAAGCAAGAGCAAAAGAACGTTTTTTCTCTCATAGAGATGATTTTGGGCAATGGGACCCAAAAAACCAAAGACCTGAACTTTGGAATTTATTTAACGGGAAAAAAAGAATGGGTGAACACTTCAGAGTTTTCCCTTTAAGCAATTGGACAGAACTTGATGTTTGGCAATATATTTATATGGAAAAAATAGAAATTCCATCATTATATTATTCTCATAAAAGAGAAGTATTTATGCGAGATGGTGTGTTATTGGCAACAGCACCATTTATGAAACTTAAACCAAATGAAAAAGCAGAGATATTAAATGTTAGGTGCAGAACAATAGGAGATATTACAAATACCGGTTTAACAGAATCTAAAGCCGATAATTTAAAAGATATTATTGATGAAATTGCTGCAGAAAGAACTACTGAAAGAGGACAACGTTTTGATGATAAACGCTCTGAAACTGCAATGGAAGACCGAAAAAAAGACGGGTATTTTTAAAATAGAAAATTAAAATTGTTAAACTGCTTCAATATATAGAAGATATAACAATGGAACAATAAAAAAATATACAATGCAAAATAATAATAACGGCTATTTAGACATGGAACTTCTTCGTTTTACTACAGCAGGAAGCGTTGACGATGGTAAAAGTACATTAATAGGTCGTCTTTTATACGACAGCAAATCAATCTTTGAAGATCAACTTGAAGCAATTGAAAAAGCAAGTAAAAACAAAGGTGCTGAAAAAGCAGATTTAGCTCTCCTAACTGATGGACTTAAAGCTGAAAGAGAGCAAGGTATTACAATTGACGTAGCATATCGATACTTTGCAACACCAAAAAGAAAGTTTATTATTGCTGATACTCCCGGACATATTCAATACACCAGAAATATGGTAACAGGAGCATCAACGGCAAATCTTGCAATTATTTTGATTGATGCAAGACACGGTGTTATAGAACAAACAAAAAGACATTCTTATATAGCATCTTTGCTTCAAATACCTCATGTTGTTGTTTGTATAAATAAAATGGATTTGGTTAATTATGATGAAAAAGAATATAAAAAAATCAAAAAACAATTTTTGGAATTTGCACCAAAATTAGATGTAAAAGACATAGATTTTATTCCAATAAGTGCATTGTTTGGTGATAATGTAGTTGAACGTTCTGAAAAAATGAACTGGTACAATGGTTCAACTCTATTACATCTTCTCGAAAATGTTTATATTTCAGGAGATTACAATCATGCTGATGCACGTTTTCCTGTACAATATGTAATAAGACCTCAATCTGATGAATTTCATGATTACAGAGGTTATGGAGGTAGAATTGATGGTGGAATTTTTAAAGTAGGTGATAAAGTAAAAATTTTGCCCTCCGGTTTTGAATCTAAAATTAAATCTATTGATACATTAAACGAAAAACTAGAAATAGCATATGCTCCGCAATCCGTTTCTATTACAATTGAAGATGATATTGATATTAGCCGAGGAGACATGATTGTTAAATCAAATAATTTACCAAATCAAAGTCAAGATATAACTGCAATGATTTCGTGGTTTAATGAAAGACCTTTGCAATTAAGAGGTAAGTATGCAATAAAACACACAACTAATGAAGTAAGGTGTATGATTCAAGAAGTTCGTTTTAAAATGGACATAAATTCTCTTGAAAGAGACTACGAGGATAAGGAAGTGAAAGTCAATGACATAGCAAGAATAAAACTCAGAACAACACAACCTTTATTTTTTGATTCTTATAAAAAGAACAGATATACAGGAAGTTTTATTTTGGTAGATGAAGTTACTAATGAAACAGTAGGAGCGGGGATGATAGTTGAAAGAATATAATTTGTTTTTCCCTCCTTATTTTTATTTAATTAAAGTGTTAATATCTTATGAATTACAATCTAACATTTTTGCGATTGTCATTTTTTTAACGTAAATTTGTTTTTATGTTAAAACTAAAAATCCTTATTCTTATAATTCTTTTTTCGGTAATCCTTGTAAATGCACAAAAAAATATTGAATTTTCAAAAAAGAATTTCCAGAACAATGAAATTGGTCTACAAAATGCCTTAAAGGATATTGAAAATGCTAATGTGTATTTTAATATAAGTCCGGGAGCATACAGAATTGCACTTAAATTTTATTTAAGGGCAAATTCTTTTAATCCAAACAATGCAGAACTAAACTATAAAATTGGAAGATGTTACTTACATTCTGACAATAAAGAAAAAGCAATACAGTTTCTTGAAAAATCAATTAGATTAGATGCAAATAGCAAACTTCCCGTAAAATGTTTTCTCGGGCAAGCATACCATTTCAAACACAGATTTAGAGAAGCAATAATTGCTTACAATATGTTTCTGAAAAACATTTCTCATAGAAATGATAAAAAATATCGCAAACTTGCAGAAAAAGGAATAATTGAATCTCAATTTGCTGCAAAATTAATTCAGCAACCGGTTGTAAAGGAAGTTAAAAATCTTGGACCTTCTGTAAATTCAAAGTACGCCGATTATTCTCCTGTTTTCGTAAATAATGAAACTTTATTATTTACATCAAGAAGAAATACCGGAAATACTGATAAAACTTCTTATGATTCTATTGATTTTCAGTTTTATGAAGATGTTTATACATCAAAAAAGGAAGAAAATAAGTGGGAAAAAGCAAAAAATGTAGGAAAAAATGAAAATAAAGTCTCACACAATGGCATTGTTAGTATTGCGGGTTCATCTCAGATACTTTACATCTCAGATAATAATGGAGATTTATACATAAAACATAAAAATGGAGAAGCAAAGCCTTTTCCTGAGACAATAAATACTGAATTTAGTGAAACTTCCGCTGTCCTATCAAAAGACGGAAAAACACTTTATTTTATTAGCAATAAAAAAGATGACAGTTTTGGAGGAAAAGATATTTATTATTCTGAACGTAAAAATAATGGTAAGTGGGGAAAAGCCGTAAATATTGGAGAACCTGTTAATTCTCAATTTGATGAAGACGGATTATTTTTACATTATCCTACAAATACGCTTTTTTTTAGTTCAAAAAGACTCGGGGGAATGGGAGGCTATGATATTTATAGAACTGTAAAAGAAGACACTGCTTGGTTAAAACCGGTAAATATTGGTTATCCGATAAATACAACAGGAAATGATATTCATTTTACAATTTCGCCTGATTGCAAAACTGCCTATTTCGCATCCGACAGAAAAGGTGGCGAAGGAATGCACGATATTTATTCTTGTGAAATAAACGACAAAATTTTACACGTTAATTTCTTGGAAGGCAAAATCACAAGCCATAAAGGAAACATACCATTAAAAGCTCTGGTAAAAGTTTTTGATAAAGATGAAAATGAAATATTTGTTAAAACAACAAACAGAAAAGATGGGAAATTCTTAGGAGCAATTCCTGCCGGAAAAAACCATACATTAGTAGTTAATTCAAAAAATTTCTTGTTTTACTCAGAAAAATTCGATATCCCAGATGAAAGTTTATGTTATAATCTTATTACAAAAGAAATAAAACTTATAAAAGCAGTTAAAGGCAACAAAATTATTCTCGGAGCTGTTGAATTTGATTTTAATTCTGCAAATTTAAGAAAAGAATCATCTCCTGCATTAAATAGTGTTGCAGATTATATCTTAAAAAATCCAAGCATGAAAGTGGAAATTGGAGGACATACAGATAATAAAGGAACACACCAGTATAATTTGGAACTGTCAACTAATAGAGCAAAAGCTGTAGTAGAGTATTTAATTTCTAAAAGAGTAAGAAGAAATCAAATAACTTATAAAGGTTACTCTTTTGATAAACCCATTGAGACAAATGATACAGAAGAAGGACGCCAAAAAAATAGAAGAGTCGAATTTACAATAATAGATAAATAGGAGCTAAATTCTCTGTTTTTGCATTGCTGATTTATAATGAAACATCATGCAGTTTATAAAACATTAAAAAGTTAAACTTTAAACATAAAAACAAAAGATATGAGCTTGTTAAAACAAATTACATTAATCTTTTTATTTTCATCATTAATTTCCTTCGCAGCCAACTCTCAGATAATGCGAAACTTTACAATTGGAATGAAAAGTGGAACTAATTTTACAATAGTAAATACATCGGTAAAATATTCTATTTTTGAAAATTCAGAATCTGCAAATTCAAGTGTTTTTGAAAAAGAATATGGTTCTTTTATTAAAAATTTAGGTTCGCAGTATGCTTTTTTAGTGTATTACACTTTTAACAATAATATTGAATTTACTTTTCAGCCGGGATTATTTAACTATAATTACAAATACAAAAACGAGTATAATTGGACGGGAATTCAAGATTATTCAGTAATTTATAATTTTAAACATAATATTAGATACATAGATTTGCCACTTGGAATAAAGTATAACTTGAATTGGAAAAAATATAACCCATATTTCCATTCAGGATTTTATTATGGATTAAGAGAAAATTCAACAAAATACATTACAAAAACTGAAAGCAGCAGTCTTGGAGAATATAAATTTGAAAAAGAAGCACTTGGTGCCGATAAAACTGTTATAACTTCCAATATTGGAATATTTGCCGGAGGTGGGGTAGAATACAAATTTGAACATTCAAAAATAGGAATAGAAATAAATTTCAGGTACGGTTTTAATACGGTTACAAAAAAAGATTTTAGATACAAAAGTAACACAATGGCAGGAAAATATTATGATGTGCCAGATGATGTAAAACTAATGAATATTTCAATAGGGGTTTTATATGCAATATCCTTAAAATGTGCAAAAAAGTATCCTTTACCTCAATACAGAAATTATTAAAGTATTGAAATCTTTATACTAATAAAGTAAGTGTTTACTAAGTAAAAATCCAATTTTAAAAAGACAAAAAAATAAATCTACCATGATAAAATATATAAAATCAACAATAATCTTTACAGTAATTATAATTTTTCTTTTTTCGGGATGCGATATTTTTAAAAATAAGATTGAACCAAAAGAAGAGTTTATAAAAATTATTAGTAATTCAAACTTTTCATCAGAATTTTATGCAGAAGACATTGTACAAACTTCCGATAACGGTTTCTTAATTCTTGCATCTTTATATAATGAAGACAATGCATACGTTTGGCAAACACCATATATTATTAAAACTGACGAATCAGGAACTGTTCTTTGGGAAACAACTGTAGCCTCACCTTTTGTAAATCCAATTGGAAATATTATAGTTTCAGGAGGAAATTATTACTTTTTTGCAATGCACGAAATAAACTTGACAACACACCTTTTAAGTATTAACGAAACTGATGGTTCTACTACACTTATAGCAGATTATACTAGTATTACCTATCCTATTGCAGCTTCACAAAATACAGACGGCTCTTTTCTTGTTCAAGGATATGATAATTTGGCAAGGGAAACAATTTTAAGTAAAATAAGCAACAATTTTTCAAATATATGGACACAAACTTATCCTTTAAATGAAGATGCCGAAGAAATTCTTATAAACCACATCAGTAAAAGTGGTAAACAATATCCTTTTTTTATTGGGGAAAGTAATAATTCCTATTTTTATAACGGACTTTATAATTATACATTCTCATTGGTTTTTGTAAATAAACTAAGCGGTGCTGCACAGGGAGTTATGAATGGATATAGGTATTCCGGAGCAGTAAGCTCTGCAATAAATCTATCAGGAAACAATTATGCATATTCAGTTTTTAACGAAGGAGTTAATTATATATTTCCTTCGGAAGAAATAAATACTAATTCAATAAATTCAATTGAGAATATTTCCGAAAATCCAATTCTTGAATTAAATGAAGATGCAACAATAAGTGTAACAACTGCCACAATTAACAGTAAGCAACTGACAGTTTTTGCAGCAAATACAAAAAACAATCAAATAAAATTATATTGTTACAATGCAGCTACAAATGATTTAGCCTTCTACAAAGAAATTGCAGAAAAAAATCCCATTGAAGTAACAAAAGTTATTTCAACATCGGAAGGTGGACTTGCAGTTCTTGGAAGAACCTATGTAAGCGGACAATTCTCTAGAATTTATATTGTGAAATTATCTGCTAAAAGTTTTGAGAAATAAATAAAAATACTCCGTCTCTTTGCGATTTTGTATGAAATGTTTTAAATATAAAGCACACAATTAAAAAATATAATATGGCATCATTAACCCCATACACAGGAAATCTTGGAATAAAAAATGCAGCACACCTATTGAGAAGAATTACTTTCGGTGGAAATCGCCAAGAAATAGATAGTTACGCCAGTATGACTGCATCACAAGCATTAAACAACCTATTTCAAGATGTTCCAACTCCTAATCCTCCAATAGACCCTCTAACAGGTGAAACTTGGTTAAATCCTGCTGCCGTTCAAGATGTAAATTCTGAAGGTTTCTTGCTCAGAAGATATTATTTATCTTGGCATCTAGAACAAATGAGAGCATCCGGAATGTCGGCAAAAGAGAGAATTGTTTATTTTCTTCACACACATTTACCTGTTCAATATTCAATTGTTACAAGAAGTGAGCAATTATATTATCAAAATGCACTTTACAGATATTATGCACTTGGTAATTTTAAAACAATGTTTACAAAACTTACTCTTGACAATGCAATGTTGAAGTATATTGATAATTTCCTTAATACAGCCGGTAGCCCAAATGAAAACTATGCAAGAGAGATGATGGAACTATACTCAATAGGGAAAGGGGAACAAATTGCCCCCGGAGACTATACAACATATACTGAAGAAGATATTCAAGAAGCTGCAAAAGTTATTTCCGGTTATAAACTTGACAATACTTTCACAAATCTTGATCCAGATACCGGAATACCACGCGGAATAATAAAAACAAATTCCGAAGGAGCTGCATATTTGCATCACCCGGGAGTTAAAACTTTTTCTAATAAATTTCAAAATCAGCAAATTCAACCTAATGAATTTATAGGAAGCTACGCATCGGAAGAAGCAACACTTCACGAACTTGATGACTTAATGGATATGATTTTCAATCAAAATGCAACGGCAGAATTTTTATGTAGAAAAATATATCGGCAGTTTGTCTATTATGAAATAAATGAAGAAATTGAAAATGATATAATAACACCTCTTGCTCAAACTTTCAGAGAAAATGGCTATGAACTTATCCCTGTAATTAGGCAACTTTTAGCAAGTGAACATTTTTTTGATGCTGATAACGGAATAACAACCGATGATCATATAGGAGCAATTATAAAATCTCCCGTAGAATTGGTAATAGGAACATTACGATTTTTTAATATTGAAATTCCTACTGATACGGAAGAATTTTACAGTTCATATTCAAGGCTTTTAAATATGATTGATGACCAAGGAATGAGATTTTATGAGCCCGTTGATGTTGCCGGATATTCTGCATATCATCAAGCACCTGTTTATAACCGTTTTTGGGTTACACCAAATAATATGGCACACAGATACGAATTTGCAACATTATTAATTAATGGTATGAACTCAGGCTTGGGATTCGGACTAGATATTGTGGACTATGTAGATAATAATATATCTAATCCTACTGACCCCAATACAATACTAACAGAGTTAATTACATATATGCTTCCGGAACCATTGACGATTGATAGATATAATTATTTTTTGGATATTCTAACAAGTAAATTCTCTGTAAAACATTGGAAAGAAGAATGGGAATACTCTAAGGAAAGTAAAGATACGAGTGCAACACGAACACAACTAGAGAATCTGATAACAGCAATTATGCAATCGCCTGAATATCAGCTTTGTTAAATGCGTTGTTTATTTGTTAACATAATAAATTATATAAACAAAAAAACAGCTAAACATTAAACGTCAAAAAAATGGATAGAAGAAAATTTATAAAAAAGGCAGCAATAGTAGGAGCAGCAACACCGTTTTTCATAAATGGAATCCCTATGAAAGCATTAAGCAATACAAGTTTTTTTAATAAAGTATTAAATAAAGCCGATAATAACGGAAACATTATGGTTCTTATCCAATTACATGGCGGAAACGACGGACTAAATACTTTTGTTCCTTTAAATATGTATGATGAATATTATAATATACGTGCAAATGTTGCTTTGCCCGTAAACGGAAAAAGAAAACTAATAAAACTTGATGAAAACCTTTCTGATAAACAACAATTAGGATTACATCCCGATATATTTAACTTCAAAAAGATGTACGACCAAGCATCAGCAGCAGTTGTGCAAAATGTTGGATATGAGAATATGAATATGTCTCATTTTCGGTCAAGAGACATTTATTTTATGGGCGGCGATTATAACAGTAATTACAGATCAGGGTGGATAGGTAGGTGGTTAAATTATGATTATCCCGGCTATCCAAATAATTATCCATCAACAGAATATCCAGATCCTCTTGCATTGGAACTCGGAAATACAAATTCACTAGCTTTTCATAGAGAACTTGGAATACCTATCGGCCTATCAATTGCAAACCCGCAAGCATTTTACGATTTAATTAATGGAGTAGGAGGAGAACTACCTATTAATTTTCCTGACAGTTATTATGGAGAAGAATTAGCATTTCTTATGAATATGGAAAACAAAGCAATGAGTTATGCCGAACGTTTAAAATATTTGTATGACAGCGGATCAAATTCATCAGGAGTTATATATCCTGAAAGATATTTGTTATCTGCACCTGAAAATAATATGCACAATCCACTTTCTGAGCAATTAAAAATATTGTCAAGGCTTATAAGTGGCGGAAGTAGTACGCAAGTTTATATTATAAGAATAGGAGGTTTTGATACTCACGCAGATCAAGTTGAAGCATATGACAATACAATGGGAAGACATTCTGCATTATTATACCATTTAACATCTGCGGTAAAGGCGTTTTATGATGATTTAAAAGCTCAAGGTCTTGATGAAAAAGTTGTTACAATGACATTCTCTGAATTTGGAAGAAGAGTATATTCAAATGCTAGTTACGGAACTGACCATGGTAAAGCACAACCCGTTATGCTTTTCGGACCAGGATTAAAAGGCGGGGTTTACGGAGATAATGCTGATTTAAATGATTTAGACAGAGGTAACTTAAAATGGAAAATTGATTATAGGCAAATATACACATCAGTACTTCAAGATTGGCTAGGAGCAAGTGATACAGCATTGGCATCTGTATATTTTGATGGTTTTATTGATGATAAACTAGATTTATTCGGAACATCAAAAAATAATAAAAATAAAAATCCTAATTCTCATAAATTGTATGATTGCTACCCTAATCCAGCAAAAAGCACATTAACTTTATCATATTTTCTGATAGAAGATGCAAATGTATCTTTGCAAATTAGAAATGAAAAAGGAAATGTTGTTAGAAATTTAATATCTTTAAAAAACACAAAAGGTAAACATGAAATAATAACAGATATTTCTGCTTTACGTTCAGGAATTTATTATTATACTTTTAAAGCCGGAAAAACTAAGTATGTTAAGAAATTGATAAAGATGTAAATATATAAACTAAGTATATTTTAGAATCTAAGCACATATTATTTATAAGCATCTACAATTTTTTTGTATAGTTTTAAAAAAAAGTAAGAATATTCTGAGAAAGAAACTTTATATTATAAAAAAGAGACCTTCCTATAAGCGGTAGGTCTCTTTTTTATAATGTAAATTAAAATAAGTTTTTCGAACTAGTATTACTTCCTTTTAGAAAAAAAATTATATTTTTACCAAACTTTAATCTAATATATTGAATTTTTATTAAAATGTATTTTTGAAATGAAGAAAAAGAAACTTGCATTACATTGGCAAATACTAATTGCGCTAATTTTTGCTGTTATATATGGTATTTTATTTCCAAATAAATACCTTATTTCAACTATTTCATACGAAAAAATCATTAAAGAAGAACAATCTGAAAAACTTAGTTCTAACACGCTTCAACATATTGAAAACTTAATTGGTAATCCTGCTGTAGATAAATCTGAAATAATTAATTATATTGAAAAAAACTCAGACATTAAATTATCTGAATCTCAAAAACAAATAATTTTAGAACATTCAAAATATAATCCTCCAATTAAATTTGTAAGTTGGTTAGGAATAATTTTTCTAAAGGCATTGAAGATGTTAATTGTTCCTTTAATTCTAATGTCAATTATTTCCGGGATAGCAAATATTGGTTCTGCCGGAAACCTTGGTAGACTGGGATTGAAAACATTTTTGTATTATTTACTTACTAGTACAGTTGCAATTATAACAGGATTAGTTTTTGTAAATGTTTTAAAACCGGGAATTGGAATTGATAAAAGTTATGGAAACAATATTCAAATTCCAGAAACATCAACACATTCTTTATCAGATACTTTATTGAATATTATTCCGGAAAATATATTTAAAGCATTTGCTGAAAATCAAATGTTATCTGTTATATTTTTTGCAATTTTGTTTGGTTTCTTTATAACCCGAATTAATACGAAATCAAGAATATTTTTGACAGACTTTTTTAATGCAAGTTTTGAAGTTATGATGAAAATAACTATGTTCATAATTTTATTTACGCCGATTGGTGTGTTTGGGCTTGTTTCAAAAGTTGTTGCAGATCAATCGGGAGAATTAGCAAGTTTTTTTAGTATGCTTGGCTTATACACAATAACAGTTTTGTCTGCCTTGCTTTTTCATGCACTAGTTATTTTGCCAATTTTTTTAAAATTTATTGCAAAAGTAAATCCTTGGGCACATCTTAGAGCTATGAGAACTGCTTTATTAACAGCTTTTTCTACATCATCTTCGGGAGCAACATTATCATTGACAATGGAATCGGTAGAAAATAATTCAGGTGTTTCAAATAAAATATCTGGATTTACACTGCCTTTGGGAGCAACTATAAATATGGACGGAACAGCTCTTTATGAGGCAATTGCTGCTATTTTTATAGCACAAGCATATGGTTTCGATTTAGGAATAGCCGAACAAATAATTATTGTTGTAACAGCTTTGTTAGTTTCTATTGGTGCAGCAGGAATACCTATGGCAGGTCTTTTTATGATTACAATAATTCTTTCAGCTGTTGATTTGCCTTTGGCTGGAATTGCACTTATTCTTCCAGTTGATAGGATTTTAGATATGTTCAGAACATCTGTTAATGTTTGGAGTGATAGCTGTGGTGCAGTTATTATAGCTAAATCAGAAGGAGAAAAATTGAAAATATAAATTATGAATGAATCTATACTAAAAGCTCTTATGCGTTTGTTTGCAATTATTGCAAATGCTGACCTTAGTGAAGTTTCTGAAAGAGAACGTAAAGTTGTTAGAACATATCTTTCAGTTATGTTAAATAAAAAGCATGTTGAAATTTATTTGAAAAATTTTGATGATTATGTAAAAATTTATCATCATGTTAAGAAAAATGATAGTAGAAAGTTTAAAAAACAAACTTCACTTAATTCAGTTAAGGTTTTAAAAATTTGTAGCGAAATAAATGAACAACTTCATCAAAAAGAAAAAATAGTAGTATTAATAAGACTCCTGGAATTTATTAATGAAAATGAAATTATAACTGAAAAAGAGATAGATTTTGTAAAAACTGTATCAGATATTTTTAATATACCTGAGAATGAATTTGATAGTCTTTTTAACTTAACCATAAATAAAACTGAGAAAATTGATAGTGCTACTACCGGCATACTTACCATAAACAACGAAAAACACGATAAAAAACATAAGCATATTTTTTCTGAAAATATCTTAGGAACAATATTTATTCTTCATATTGAAACAACAAATACTTTTGTGTTGAAATATGTAGGAAATGATAGTTTGTTTTTGAATAGTCAAAATATTACACCTTATAGATTTTATATTTTTGACCATGGTTCCGTTATTAAGAACCCAAAGATTAAACCTTTATACTATAGTGATATTTCAGGTAAATTTATCCATTCTAGTGATAGTGCAAAAGTAATTTTAAAAGCTCAGGATATTGAATTTTATTATAAAAACTCAAAAAATGGAATTCAAAAATTTAGTTTTGAAGAGCAATCCGGTAGAATGATTGGAATTATGGGAGGTAGCGGAGTAGGAAAGTCAACTTTACTGAATGTTTTTAATGGAAACTTCCCTTTACATGGAGGAAAAATTACAATAAACGGATATGATTTACATAAGGAAAAAGATAAACTAACCGGAGTTATTGGTTTTGTGCCACAAGACAATTTGTTAATTGAAGAATTAACTGTTTATCAAAATCTATATTATAATGCAAAACTATGTTTTAGTGATTTTTCTGAACAAGAAATACAATATTCGGTTAATAAAATACTGAATGATTTAGATCTTACAATCACAAAAGATTTAGCTGTTGGAAGCCCCGTAAATAAATATATAAGTGGGGGACAAAGAAAACGATTAAATATTGCCCTTGAGTTAATGAGAGAACCCTCAATTTTAATTGTAGATGAACCGACGTCAGGTCTTTCGTCTATGGATTCCGAGATGGTAATTAACTTACTGAAGGAGCAGGCATTAAAAGGAAAGTTAGTTATTGTAAATATACATCAGCCATCTTCTGATATATATAAGTTATTTGACAGTCTTTTAATGATGGACACTGGTGGGTATCCTGTATATTATGGAAATCCTGTTGATGCAATAAGCTATTTTAAAGAAGCTGCAAATTATGTAAATCCGGAAGAGAACAGTTGTTCTGTATGTGGGAATACAGAGGCAGAACAACCTTTGCAAATTCTTGAATCAAAGATAGTTGATGAGTTTGGCAAGTATACAAAAGATAGAAAAGTAACACCTAAAGAATGGTATTTAAAATATAAAAAAGAAATAGAGGCTAAAATTAATTTTACACCAAAAAGCTCGGTTACTTCTAAATTACCTGATAATTTTTTCAAGATTCCATCAAAATTTAAACAGTTTTTAATTTTCACATCAAGAAACATAAAAACAAAACTTATAAGTAAACAATATTTATTAATTACTTTTTTAGAAGCACCTATTTTAGCAGTGATTTTAGGTTATTTTACTAAATATATTAGTGGAACAGAGGCAGACCCAAACGCATATATATTTGCTGAAAATGTTAATTTAATTGCATATTTATTTATGGCAGTAACAGTTTCTTTATTTTTTGGAATGACTCTGAGTGCCGAAGAAATTATTAGAGATAGGAAAATTTTAAATAGAGAAAAATTTCTACATTTAAGTAGATTTAGTTATTTGAATTCAAAAATAATTGTTCTTTTTATAATTTCTGCCGTTCAAATGTTTACATTTATCATAGTAGGAAACTGGATTCTTGGTATTCAAGGAATGACCTTATCTTATTGGTTGATTTTATTTTCGGCATCTGCCTTTGCAAATATATTAGGACTAAATATTTCGGCTGCTTTCAACTCTGTTGTAACTATATACATTACAATTCCTTTTATTTTAGTTCCTCAGCTTCTTTTTAGCGGTGTTATTGTAGATTTTACAAAATTACACAAAAAGTTTACATCTTATGAACTTGTTCCTGTCATTGGAGATTTAATGACTTCTAGATGGGCTTATGAAGCACTTGCAGTAGAGCAATTTAAAGGAAATAAGTTTGAAAAGTACTATTTTGATGTTGATAAGGAGAAAAGTAACAATAACTTTAATTTATCGTATTTAATTCATGAACTTGAAAAGTACACGGGAGTTTGTGTAGAAAATATTTCTAAGAAGAAAAATAATGTACAAACAATAAAATATTTTGAAATTATTAAAAATGAAATTATAGAATTAAATAAAACAACTACGAATAAATTTAACAATATCGAAAATTTAAAAATAAATAAATTTAATAATGAAGTAAATGAAGAATTAAAAAAATATTATCAAAAACTTAAAAAAGAATTCAATTCAAATCAATATAAAATTAACTTAAAATCAGACTCTGTTTCTCATTTTCTTATTAAAAAACTTGGAAGTGTTGAAGAAGTTTATAGACTTAAAATGCAAAATAATAACAAAAAATTAAGTGAAATTTTAAGAAATAATGGAGAATTTGATGCTATTAAAGAAGAAAATAATAGATTGATTCAAATTATAGATCCAATTTTTAAAAATCCCAAAAAAACTAATGGGAGAGCCCATTTTTATGCACCATACAAAAAAATTGGAAACTTTAAGATTGATACTTTTTGGTTTAATTTTATATTTATTTGGTTTACTTCATTCGTTATTTATTTAGCACTAATTTTTAATTTATTTAGAAAATTTTTGAATTTATTTGAAATGAAATGAATTATTAGAAGTCTCCTTAATTTTTTATTAGTCTAATAATTAGCATTTAATTGTTTTTTTAGTTTATTCATATTTTTATTATAAAATTGGTTTGTGAAGTTTAAGCCAATTTGAGAATAAAAAAACTACAATAGTAAAACTAAATATATTTTTATATTTTTGTTTGCTGTAAAACACAATAAAAATCAATGAAAGAAATATTCTCATGGTTTGCAAAAGGTTTCGGAATAGGAGCTGCAAATGTAATTCCCGGAGTATCCGGTGGAACAATTGCCTTAATTACCGGAATTTTTGAACGCCTTATTAATGCTTTGAAATCATTTAACTTAAAATCATTAAAACTATTATTTAAACTAAAACTAAAAGACTTTATAAAAGAAACTGATTTATTTTTTTTAACAACAGTTCTTTTTGGAGCTTTGCTAAGTATTTTAACATTTGCAAGACTTCTTGAATACCTTTTTGATGCCTATCCTGTTTATGTTTGGGCATATTTTTTTGGTTTAATATTCGCCTCAGTTTATTTTGTAGGGAGAACTATTGAAAAATATAATTTTGCAGTAATTTTATCTTTTATTATTGGAACAGGAATAGCTGTTTGGATTTCTTTTATGAATCCTGCAACTGAAAACGATGCCTTTTATTTTCTTTTTATTTGCGGAATTGTTGCCATTATAAGTATGATTCTTCCTGGACTTTCAGGTTCTTTTGTTTTAATACTTATGGGAAATTATACTTTAATTTTACATTCAGTTAATGTGTTGGATTTTAAGGTGTTATTGCCTGTTGCAATTGGAGCAGCTATTGGTTTGCCTGCATTTTCAAACGTTCTTTCTTGGGTGTATAAAAAGTTTAAAGATCAAACAATTGCTTCTCTCACAGGTTTTATATTAGGATCCTTATTTATTCTATGGCCATGGAAAACAGAACATTATTTATTAGGAGAAGATGGTTTAGAAATTTTAAATAAAAACGGTGAAAAAATTATAAGTGGATATGAAAGATTTTTTCCTCAAACTTTAAATATTGAAGTTTTACTTGTTATTGCATTTTTTATAACAGGAGTTCTTTCGGTATGGTTAATAGAACGTTTTGCTACAAATAATGAAAAGAAATAATGAAAATTTTTGGCTTAATTGGTTATCCTCTTTCTCATTCTTTTTCAAGAAAATATTTCTTAGAAAAGTTTAAGTTAGAAAATATTAATGGAGTTTCTTATACAAATTTTTCAATTAATTCAATTAATCTTTTTCCAGACATTGTAAAAACAGAAAAAAATATTGCAGGTTTTAATGTAACATCTCCTTATAAAAAGCAAATTATTCCATTTTTAGATAAACTTGATTTGCTTGCAAAAGAAATTGGTGCAGTAAACGTAATAAAGATTAATAAACACAATGCTAATATTGAATTAGTTGGTTACAATACAGATGTTTATGGCTTTGAACAATCTTTAAAAAAATACTTAAATTCTGACATTAAAAATGCCCTAATTTTAGGAACAGGCGGAGCAGCCAAGGCTGTTGCATATGGACTTAAGAGTTTACAGATTGATTATCTTTTTGTTAGTTCAAAAAAAGAAAAAATTAATAATAAAACAATTCAATATTCAGATTTGAGTTCCGAAATTATAGCAAACAATAAATTAATTGTAAATGCAACACCACTAGGAATTTTTCCGGATATTAATAAAAAACCTGATATTCCCTATAAGTTCATTTCAAAATCACATATTCTTTTTGATTTAATATATAACCCTACTGAAACCTTATTTTTAAAAGAAGGAAAAAGCAGAAATGCAAAAATTATTAATGGTTATGAAATGCTAACTTTTCAAGCAGAAAAAGCTTGGGAAGTTTTTAATTCATAAACAATATCCTGAACTGCCAATGCCCATTTTTTTGGAGATTTTGACTTATCAAATGTTTTGTAGGAAATAGTTTTGCCAATATAAACATCAATAGTCTTCCTGTTTTACGCGCTGTTTCAAAACAAAACCCTATAAATAAAGGTGTACAGAGCTTTTTTTTAAACAGTGCGTAAAACATAGGACAAGTTGAAGAAAAGTTTGAAAAATTACTTATATTAAAATAAATCTGACTGGGAACTTATTAAATATTAATAAATTACATTAGTTTTTTAAAAAATATATTGAATATACACATTTTTAAAAAGAGAAGCCTAAGAAAAAAAACATTTCTTAGGCTTTTTTAATATTTTTGAACAAAATTATTGAAACAAAAAAAACATAATTATCTTTGACAGAATAAATATAAATCTCAAAAAACAAATATAATGACAATAAAAGATTTAAAACCAACTGAAATTTGGAAATATTTTGATGAAATTACTAAAATTCCAAGAGCTTCAAAAAAAGAAGAAAAAATAATTCAATATCTTCTGGATTTTGCAAAAAAACATAGCTTAGATGCCGAAAAAGATGAAGTTGGAAACGTAATTATAAGAAAACCAGCAACAAAAGGAAAAGAAAATTCAAAAACTGTTATTTTGCAATCTCATTCAGATATGGTTTGTGAAAAAAATGCAGATACAGAACATAATTTTGACACAGACCCAATCCAAACCTATATTGATGGTGATTGGGTAAAAGCAAAAGGAACAACTCTTGGGGGTGACGACGGAATTGGAATTGCAGCCGCATTAGACATTTTAGCATCCAAAGACATTAAACATCCTGCAATTGAAGCACTTTTTACATCCGATGAGGAAACCGGAATGACAGGTGCATTTGGTCTTAAAGAAGGATTTATGAAGGGTGAGATTTTAATAAACTTAGATTCAGAAGACGAAGGAGAAATTTTTATTGGTTGTGCCGGAGGAATTGATACAGTTGCAGAATTTAAATACAAAAAAAATGAAGTGCCAAAAAAATCTGTTGCATACAAAATCTCTGTAACAGGCTTAAATGGAGGTCATTCCGGAGATGAAATAGACAAAGGACTTGGTAACGCTAATAAGATTTTAAACAGAATTATTTTTGATGCAAGCAATAAATATAAAGTAAGACTTTCTGATTTTAATGGAGGAAATTTAAGAAATGCAATTGCTCGTGAGGCATTTGGAATTATTACCATAAATAAAAAACATGCAGAAAAATTTGAAAAAACGATTCTTGCTCTTGCAGAAAAAATTAAAAATGAATTATCTGTAACTGAAAAAAATCTTTCTATTGAGTATGAAGTTACTGAACTTCCAAAATTTGTTATTTCAAAAAACACACAAAACAAGCTAATGCACTCAATTAATGCTTGTTGGCACGGAGTGTATTCTATGAGTGCAGACATGCCCGGCTTGGTTGAAACTTCTACAAATTTAGCTTCTGTTAAATTCATTAAAAAGAATAAAATTAAGATTGAAACAAGCCAAAGAAGTTCTGTTGAAAGTGCAAAATATGAAATGGCACAAACAGTTGCATCAGTTTTTAAACTTGCAGGTGCAAAAGTAAAGCATGGAGACGGATACCCGGGCTGGAAGCCAAATACAGATTCTGAAATAATGAAAATTACTGAAGCATCTTATAAAAAATTATTTAAAATATCTCCCGATGTCAAAGCCATACATGCAGGTTTAGAATGTGGTCTTTTTTTAGAGAAATATCCTTATTTAGATATGATTTCATTTGGACCAACAATAAAAGGAGCTCACTCTCCGGATGAAAGGATGAACATTCCTACTGTTAAAAAGTTTAGAGATTTATTGATTGATGTTTTGGAGAAAATATAATATATACTGTAAATTTTAGGAGTTATAAAATATTAAAAAGGTCGAAAATTATTTGTTTTCGACCTTTTTAAATTTCAATTTAACAATTTTACAAACTCATATAAATTAAATTATTAATTTTATCTCTATAAATACCTTTAATATCATAAACAATTCCATTTTTATTTAATTTATCTTTAAAGAATTTCTCTTCTAATCCAGAATATTCTTTATGATTAACTGCTACAATAATTGCATCATAATCTTTTTCGCATTTTTCTTTTAAAATAATATCAAACTCTTCTTTTACTTCTTCTTTTGAAGCATAAGGATCAACAGTATCTACAATTACTTTATAAGATTCTAGTTCTTTTACAATATTTGCAACTTTTGTGTTTCGAATATCACTTACATTTTCTTTAAAAGTAATTCCCATTACTAATACTTTTGCGTTAAGAATATGCTTGTCTTGTGTAGCTATCATTTTAACTGTTTGCTTTGCAACATAACCACCCATTGAGTCATTTACAAATCTTCCGGAGTTTATAATATGTGGATGGTAACCAAGTTCTTTTGCTTTATGAACAAGATAGTAGGGATCAACACCAATACAATGCCCACCAACTAAACCAGGAGTGAATTTTAAAAAGTTCCATTTTGTTCCGGCAGCTTCAAGCACTTCAAAAGTGTTGATATTCAACTTATTAAAAATTATTGAAAGTTCATTCATCAATGCAATATTTACATCTCTTTGAGTGTTCTCAATAATTTTTGCTGCTTCTGCAACCTTTATTGAACTTGCTCTGTGAGTTCCATTTTTTAATATTATTTCATAAATTTTAGCAATATTATCTAAGGATTCTTCATCACATCCTGAAACTACTTTTGTAATGGTTGTAAGAGTATTTACTTTATCACCGGGATTTATTCTTTCGGGAGAATAACCAACTTTAAAATCTTCACAAAATTTTAACCCTGAATGTTTTTCTAAAACTGGGACACAATCTTCTTCTGTACAACCCGGATATACAGTTGATTCAAAAACTACATAATCATCTTTTTTTAGTATTTTTCCAACGGTATCACAAGCACCTATCAAAGGGCTTAGGTCAGGTTGATTATGTTCATCAATTGGAGTTGGTACTGCAACAATATGAAAATGAGCTTGTTTTAAATCCTGAGGATTTGAAGTAAAAAGAATGTTTGTACCATCAAATTCATTTTCATCCACCTCTTTACTCGGATCAATTTTATTTTTCATCATTTCAACTCTTTCTTCACTGATATCGAAACCAATAACTCTTATTCTTTTAGCAAACTCGAGGGCAATTGGCAATCCTACATATCCTAGTCCAATTACAGATATAGTTGCTTTTTCTCTTATTATCTTATTGTACATAATTATTTTGTTATACTTTTAATATAAAAACTAAATTTTAAAATCTATTTTTTATTTCAATAAAGGATGGTAATCTCCTTTTAATCCGATAGGTGTTGCATTTCTAATGTTGTAAACTGTTTCAATAGTAGGTTTTACGTCTTGCAAACCAAAACCATTCCCTTTCAATATTTCTTGATAGCTTAAAGTATGTAAGTCTGTAAAACCTCCACTAAATTCAATTTCTTTTCCGTCCACAGTTATTGAACGATATATTCTTTGTCCTTTTTTCTTAATATCTTCCGGAATATTTTTATAATCTACACTTAAAAACCATCTCACATTTGCTTTCTTAAGTTTTAAAAATCCGGCAGCTTTTGCGTCTTCTGAAACATGAACTATGTTTTCTTGAACATCGCCAAAAATCCATGTAAGCATATCAAAAAAATGCACTCCAATATTTGTTGCTACACCACCAGCTTTTTGCATTTCTCCTTTCCAACTAATAAAATACCAGCGTCCTCTAGATGTTAAATATGTTAAATCAATATCATAAATTTTATCTTTCGGTGCTTTTGCAACTTCTTCTTTTAACTTAATAATGTTAGGGTGTAATCTTAATTGCAAAATACTGTTAATTCTTTGTCCTGTTTCAGTTTCAACTTCTGCAAGTGCATCAACATTCCATGGGTTGAGAACCATTGGTTTTTCGCAAATTGCATCTGCATGTTGTTTTAATGCAAAACGAATATGAGAATCGTGTAAATAATTTGGAGTACAAATACTTACATAATCAATTCTCTTATTTTCATTGTGCCTTATTTTATCAATATGCCTATCGAATCTTTCAAATTCAGTAAAAAAATCGGCATCTGGAAAATAACTATCAATTATTCCTACGCTATCAAATTTATCTAGTGCGGCAATTAAATTGTTTCCTGTTTCTTTTATTGCTTGCATATGCCGAACTGCAATGTATCCGGCTGCTCCTATTAATGCAAAATTTTTCATGCGTCTAAAATTATATAATTAATTTATATTGAATAAGTTGCTTATGTGTTTGTATTTATAATAATTGTTTTGCTCTGCACACAGGAACCCTTATTTTCTTTTGCACGTAACCATTGTGCTGAATTATAGTCATGCCTTTGGGTGTCAAAATCTTTGTCGTGTGTGTTTCATTTTATTATTTTTGAAACTTTATTATTATTGATTACATATTTTTCATTACTTTCAGGGCAAACTGCAAGTCCTTCATCATCAAATTCTAGTCTATGCCCATATTCGCTCATCCATCCAATTTGTTTTGCCGGATTTCCTACTACTAATGCATAATCTTTAATTTCTTTTGTAACAACTGCTCCTGCACCAATAAAAGCAAATTTTCCAATATTATGCCCACAAACTATTGTAGCATTTGCACCAATTGATGCTCCTTTTCTAACAATTGTTTGTTCATAACTTCCTCTTCTTACAACTGCACTTCGAGGGTTTGTAACATTTGTAAAAACCATTGAAGGTCCAAGAAAAACATCGTCTTCACAAATAACTCCCGTATATAGCGAAACATTATTTTGAATTTTTACATTATTTCCAAGAATTACATCGGGAGAAACTACAACATTTTGACCAATATTGCACTTCTCTCCTATTTTACAATTTGACATTATATGAGAAAAATGCCATATTTTTGTTCCTTCTCCTATTGTACAATTGTTGTCAATAACGGCAGTTTCATGTGCGAAATATTTATTATTTTTTTGCATATTCTAAAACAGTATCAGTTATATATTTTAATTGTGTATATGATAATTCAGTATGCATTGGCAAAGATAATACCTTATTGCTTAGTTCTTCAGTTATAGGAAAATCATTTTCTTTGTATCCTAGATATTTATATGCTTTTTGTAAATGTAAAGGATAAGGATAATAAATCATTGCAGGAATATCTTTGCTGTTAAGGTATTCTTTAAGTGCATCCCTGTCGATATCGCTAAGTTGAATTGTATATTGATGAAAAACATGAGTTGATTGTTTATCTCTTGCAGGTATTTTAATTTTAGGATGATTTTTAAAAGCTCTGTCATAAAAATCAGCAGCTTCTTGTCTTGCAGAAATATATTTGTTAAGATATTTTAATTTAACATTTAAAATTGCTGCTTGAATTGAATCTAACCTGGAATTTACTCCTATTTCATCATGAAAATATTTCACTTTTGAACCATGGTTAGTTATCTGTTTTAACTTTATTGCAAGCTCATCATCATTTGTAAATATTGCTCCTCCATCTCCATATGCTCCAAGATTTTTTGAAGGAAAAAATGAAGTACAACCTATAGTTCCAATAGTTCCGGATTTGTATTTTTTTCCGTTTTCAAATGTGTATTCTGCTCCTATGGTTTGTGCAGTATCTTCAATAACAAATAGCTTATGTTTTTTTGCAATATTCATAATTTTCTCCATATCTGCATTTTGTCCAAACATATGTACAGGGACTATTGCTTTTGTTTTAGGGCTTATTGCTTTTTCTACTTCTTCTGGAAGTAAATTAAATGTTTTTTTATCAACATCAACAAATTTTAATTTCAATCCTAAAAGTGCAACAACTTCTACTGTTGCAATAAATGTAAAATCTGATGTTATTACTTCGTCTCCGGGCTTTAACCTTAGAGCCATGAGGGCTATTTGAAGAGCATCTGTTCCGTTTGCACATGGAATAACATGTTTTACATTCAAATATGCTTCAAGATTTTTTGAAAAGTTTTTTACGGCAGAACCATTAATAAAAGCAGCAGAATCTATTACTTCTTGTATTGCATTATCAATTTCACTTTTTATTTCTTTGTATTGACTTTTTAGGTCAACCATTTGAATTTGTTTCATATTTTAGAATTATTAAGGGTGTTCATGAAATTATAAGTTTTTCATAATAAGATTATTATGGTCTTTATTCTTATTTCTTTCTTTTAAAAACTTATCTTTTATTTAGCATAGTTTACAGCCCTAACTTCTCTTATAACAGTAATTTTAACTTGTCCGGGATATGTCATCTCTTCTTCAATTTTTTTCGCAATATTAAATGAAATTTTCTCAATATCTTTATCCGATACTTTATCACTACCAACAATTACTCTTAATTCTCTTCCTGCTTGTATTGCGTATGTTTTAACAACACCTTCTTCTTCTGCTGCAATGGTTTCAAGTTTTTTTATTCTTTTAATATAAGATTCTGCTACTTCGCGTCTTGCACCTGGTCTTGCACCTGAAATTGCATCACATACCTGAACGAGAGGAGATATTAAACTTGACATTTCAACTTCATCATGATGAGAGCCAATTGCATTACAAACTTCTTTAGATTCTTTGTATCTTTCGGCAAGTTTCATTCCGTATATTGCATGAGGTATTTCAATTTCTTCATCTGGCACTTTTCCTATATCATGAAGTAATCCTGCCCTTTTTGCAAGTTTAACATTAAGTCCCAATTCAGATGCCATAACTGCACATAATTTTGCAGTTTCTTTGGAGTGTTGGAGTAAGTTTTGACCATATGAAGAACGATATTTCATTTTACCAACTAAGCGTAAAATTTCTCTATGCATACCATGTAAACCTAAATCAATAGCAGTTTTTTTGCCTGTTTCCATAATCTCTTCTTCAAGTTGTTTTTTTGTTTTGCTAACAACTTCTTCTATTCTTGCAGGATGTATTCTGCCATCTGTAACTAACTGGTGTAGAGCTAATCTTGCTATTTCTCGTCTTATTGGATCAAAACTTGACAAAACAATTGATTCGGGAGTATCATCAACGATAATTTCAATTCCTGTTGCTGCTTCTAAGGCTCTTATATTTCTTCCTTCTCTTCCAATAATTCGTCCTTTTATATCATCACTTTCAATATGGAAAACTGTTACTGCATTTTCTATTGCACTTTCAGTACCAATTCTTTGTATTGTTTTGATTACTATTTTTTTAGCTTCTTTATTTGCTGTTATTTTAGCTTCTTCAATAATATCATTAATATGAGCCATTGCTTCTGTTTTTGCTTCGGCTTTCATGGATGTTATTAGTTCAGTTTTTGCATCTGCAGAAGAAATACCTGCAATATTTTCTAATTTTTCTAGGTGTTGTCTTCTTACTTTTTCTAATTCTTCTGTCTTATGTTCAACAACTGCTAATTGTTTTTTTAAATTTTCACGAATTAAATTACTCTCATGTTTAGTTTTTTCAAATTCACTAAATTTATTTTTTAAATCTTCTTTTCGTTTATTTAATGTATTTTCTTTCTGTTTTAATCTATTTTCTTCTACTTGAATTTTTGAATTTCTTTCATTAATAGATTTTTCGTGTTTTTCTTTTAGTTGCAAAAACTTTTCTTTTGCTTGTAAAATCTTTTCTTTTTTGGTTACTTCTGCTTCTGCTTCTGCTTCTTTTATTATTTTATCGGCTTTTTTGTGCATTGCTTTTATTTTAACTAAATAACCAAAAGCAAAACCGATTATTAAAGTTAAAACGCTTATTATTACTACCATTATGTCCATACTTGTTGTTTAGTTTATATAATTAAAAAAACCCGCAATTTCTCATGTATTTAAAAAGAAGCTCCATATAAAGCATTCCTGAAGTTGCCTTTTATTTCAAACTTCCACTGCTTGCAAACAAGTTTTTGACGAATCAAAATTGCGGCCTGTTTTCCATAAAAATGAGCATTACTCCAAATTTGTTAGTGTTGAGCTTAACAAATAGTATTGAGAAATATGCGGGTTATATATTTTTATTCTTATCAAAATTACGAATTATTTTACAAAAATGCAAATCTATAATTATTTATTTTTGGTAATGTATTCGTTTAATTCAATATTTATTTGATTTATTTCTTCGTTAATTGATATTGTTTGATTTTCTTTCTCTTCTTTGTCTAAAAACTTTTTTGTGTATTGCAGTGCTGTCATTGCTAATAAATCTACCATATCTCTATCGGCATATCTTGTTTTATATTGTATTAATTTTTCATTTATAATTTTTGCTGCTTTTCTTATAAGTTCTTCCTCATCTTTGTTTATACGCATAGGATAATACTCATCACCAATATTAAGTCTTATTGAAAGTTTATCTTCCATATTTATTCGTTTAATAATCCTATGCTTTTATCAATTTCCCGCACAATTTTATTTATTTTATTTTTTACTTCTTGTTTATCTTTTTCTGTTAAACTAATAGTTTTTGCAATTTTTAATGTTTGTGTTTTGTTTTCAAGATTATTAATTAATTCTTTTTTTTCGTTTAATTCTGATATTAATTCTTCAATATTTATATTTAATTCGGAATTTTTTTGTTTCTCATTTTCATACATTGATAAAATTTGCTTGATATATTCTTTAAGTTTATTTATTTCTGCAAATTTATCTTCCATTTTATATGTTTTCTGCATACAAAAGTACTATAGTAATTTTAAAAATAAAAATTTATAGTTTTAAAGTTTCTTTTTTTAGCTTTTTTAGCTTCCTGGAAAAAAGTTAATTATAAATGATATAACAAATTTTAATCGGAATATCATAAATTTTTTAATAATACATACAAACTCCTACTGTGAAACCCAGTTTTTGTTTATTCATAGAGTTATAATCAAACATAGAGGTTCTTACACTATATTTAAATCTAATTTTTTCTTGTTTATTTTTCAACATATATTTTCCATGTATAATATCAAACAAATAAGTTCCTGCAACAATAATTAAAGAAGCACCGGTTATGAATGAATGTGTTTTTTCTCCATTGGTATCGGGGGTTTCTTTTTTAAAAAATGAAAAAAAGGAGGAAGTATCTGAGCTTGTTTTTTTATAATGAAAATATTCATAAGTTAATGCTGCGTATGCAGCACTTCTTATTCCAAGCAAAGTATATCCTATTTTTTTTTCTTGTGCTTTAAAATGAATATATCCGGGAACAACTGATGCGTACATCATATCTTGCATCCTAAATGTCTGAGATAAAAGATAATATTCTTCATATGTCATGCTTTCCGGAATTTCAGGAAAAGAGTAATTTTCGTTTTTATGTTTTTGATAGAAATCAATGTCTTGCCCGAAAATAATGTTAATGTATTGAAATATTATTATTCCTATAATTATTGATATCTTAATATATTTTTTCATTCTTCTTTCATTTTACAGACAGCAAAAGTAAAAAAACAAATTTAATTTACTCTTTTGAGCTTTTTTTTTTACACAATGAATTTTTAAGTTTTTCATACTTGTATGCTACTTAATTATTTTTTAAAAAGGAATACTAAACATAATAAATTCCGGCACAATTGAACCATCAGGAAGGTATGAGACTCTTCCGCCAAGTTCTACAGGCTCACCTAATCTTAGTAAATTAACTTGAAAGAACATTTCTAAACCAACGGAAGAAAAACCCTCTGTTTTATCATTCCCAAGATGATTTATACTTACATAATCGAAAAACATATTTGCTCTTATTCTTTTAAAATAAACAAAAGGTCCTATGTTAATATCCGGATGCCAAAGCGGCAATGAGTAATTAATACTTACACTTGATAGTTTGTTAAAAGCATAATAAATATGACCTCTTGGAAAAGATTGTGGACTTGAAAACCAATAATAATTATTTTTATTAAAATCTTTATCGGAACGTTGTTGCTCGTATCCTGCTTTAACATTTATAGAGTGATGTTTAAAAAATCCTGGAATATAAACAGATGCGATTGCTGAAATCTGACTTCCAAAAATATTTTTATTTTGTGGAGTATGTTGGTAAATTCCATAAATAAAATATCCAAGCCTAGGGTTGATATCTTGTGTTGCTTGTTTTCTAAAAGAATATAAACTCCCTGAGTATGAAAGAGTTGAAAAGTTACCACTTGCTGATTCAGTAATACTTCTTAAAGTTTTATTTGTTCGCTGTATAAATGAATAAGATGTTTTTAATGTAGCTCCTTTAGTATAAATTCCTTTGCTGAAATTCAATGGTATTGAAACTCCGAGTTTTGAATACATTTCTTCCCAATCATCCGGTACATAAACAAATTTATTATTTGCAACATCATACAGTTTATAATTCAAATGTCGTTGTGCCCATCCTCCTGTTATTGAGAACTCTGGATAAAATCTTTTAAAAATTGCAGTTATATTTGAGTTTACTGTTCCTTCATTTATGTTATAAGTTGCTCCTGCTTTTCCAAAAACGGTATTCAAAATATTTGCTGAAAAAATTTCAATTCCAACTTCGGGTTTATATGCTGTAACTTCATCCGGATAATTCAAACTCAATCCCCATGAATGAATGTTTATTGCGTGTTTGTACTTTTTATACTTTGTTACTTCAAATTCTTTTTGAGGAATTAAGTTGGGTGTTAAAATGTTTTTACTTTGCTCTTGTTTTTGAAGTTTTTTTGCAATATAATTTTTTGATTTTTTAACAGTTGAAATTGGTTTCCATTCTTTTTCTGTTAATTCAATTTCTGCTATATCGTAACCATCAATAGAATAATCAATAAACATCATTTTATTATCTTTAACTTTTGGATTGTACGCTCCAAATTTACGAGATGTAATTTTATACTTATCTTTCGTCTTAATATTAATTGCATAAATATTTCCTATTCCGCTCAAATTTGAGTTGAAAATTATATAATTTTTATAAAAAACAGGGCGACCAATATTTTCTGCGGAACGTTTTGTTATGTCTAATATTTTATCATTTTCAACATTAATAATTGTTAGGACGGTTCCTGTTTCATTACTTTTAGTAAAAACTACTCTTTGATTATCAACATCCCACGAAGGAGTTCTAAAAAAATCATTATTTGTTGCAGGAAAACGTTTTATTTCATTTCCTGTATCACTATTTAAAATAACCAATGCAGATTTCATTTCTGTTGTGTATTCAACTGTTGCAATTTTTTTACCATCAGGAGAAAGTGCAGGAGCAAAGAACTTTTGTTTTTTTGTCAATCTTTTTTCTTCTTTTGTCCTATAGTCAAAACAAACAATATCAGAATAATCTTTTAGTTGAAAACGCAAATCAGGATATGTTCTTGCCCACACTACTTTTCCTTTTGCAGTTGAAATAATTCCTGCATCAGTAGCTAAAAGTTTATCTTCCTTTCCGTTTTTATCAAGAATATAAAAACTTGTCAAATCACTTTTCATACTACTTTTCTTTACTAAGATATGATTATTTTCAATATAATTTGGTTCTGTATATTTAGTCCAAGATTTCTTTTTTGTATTATTTAATATTTTAGCATCAGTAAAAGTATTTTTTTCATATTGAGTAGTCCAAATAGAGTCGTAATAGTGCATTGCTTCTTTATAAAGTTTTCTTTCATTAAGCCCGGTATGATGTTTTAGTGCCATCGAAAAAGCAAATGGCCAGAAAGAAAATTTAGATGAGCTTTCTATTGTTTTATCAAAAATATCTGCACCATATTTTGTTCTAGCATAGGAAGTTAGTATCCAACCTAGTTTGTAATGGTTAGGATAAAATGTTTTATATGAGCCAAGTTTTGCTTTATCATAAGATATTCTTTTGTTATTTTGCAAAATTGTCCTTATTCCCATATTAAATTGAGGTATTCTACCTCTTCCGCTTTCTGTTAATGCTGTTTCTGTTGCAACAGCATCTCCTTCAAAAAACCAATATGGATACGAATATTGCCCTATTAATGTTCCTGTTTGCCCAAGAAGAATACTTAAAAATTTAGTAAAATATTTATTACTTTTAGAATATTGAACTGCGTGCCTAAACTCGTGAGAACCAAGAGTATAAAACCAATCTTCTGTTCCTAAATCAGCTGCATATTGAGATGGTGTAATAAACCATGCAGAACGATATGGTCGTAATCCTACAAAACCATTAGAAATTGTTGATTGATTATATAACAAAATCGGAAGTTTTTTTGGTTTACCTTTTAAAGTTTTTGTTTCAAATTCATACAAATAATCAATAAGGTTAGCAGATTTTGTTGCTTGTTTTTCCAGTCCTTTTTCAAAAACTATTTTAGTATGTTTTGAATTAATTTCCATCCATTTTATATTGCAAGGGTTTTGTTGAGCATATATAAAAAATGGTAAAAACATTGCTAAGAATAATAATTTTGTTTTCATTTTTATGTTTTTTGTAAGTTATAAATTCATTTCTTCAAATAAAAGATAATGGTTGCTTTGCATTCCAATTTTTGAGTAAACTTTTTGTGCATTAAGATTAGTTTTATCAACATATAATCTAATTCCTGAAAAATCTAAACTTTCAGAAACAATTTTTTTTATTTCAGAATACATCAGTTTAAAAACACCTTTTCCTCTGTATTCGGGCAATACATATACTGATTGTATCCAAACAACTTTATTATTTCGCCAGTCGCTCCATTCATAAGTTATTAGCAAAGAAGCCATTACTTTGCCATCTTCCTCAACAATATAATATTTGCCTTTCTCAAAATCTTTAAAAACTGATTTGACACCTTTCAAAACTGTTTCAATATCCAAGTTAAAATTTTCAGTTTCAAGAGCCATTTTTTTCTGAAATCCTGCAATTATTTTATATTCTGACTTTATTGCTTCTCTAAAAATCATTTTCTTTTAGATTTTTTTAATAAAACAAAATCTGCAAGAGTACAAGCAGAAAGAGCTTCAACAATTACAGGAATTCTTAGGGCAATACAAGCATCATGCCTACCCTTAATTTCTAATTTTTCAATTTTTTTTGTCTTAAAATTAAAAGTCTCTTGAGGAGATGAAATACTTGAAGTAGGTTTAACGGCAATTCTAAAAACTATGTTATTTCCATTTGTAATTCCTCCATTTATACCGGCAGCATAATTAGTTAATGTTTCTCCTTTATCGTTTACAATCAAGTCATTATGTTCTTTGCCTGTCATCTTTGCCGCTTCAAATCCACTGCCAAATTCAATTGCTTTAATTCCTGGTATAGAAAACATTGCTGAGCTTAAAACAGATTCAACAGAGTTAAAAAATGGCTCGCCCAATCCAATTGGTAAGTTCGAGATTTTACATTCTATAATTCCGCCTATTGAATTCTTCTCCAATATTGCTTTTTCAACTGCTTTTGAAATGTTTTTGCTTCCTCCTGCTTCAAGCAATTTTGCATGAATTTTTATTTTTGGAATTATTTTTTTTGCAATCACACCGGCAGCTACAATTCCAACTGTTATTCTCCCAGAGAAATGACCTCCTCCCCTATCATCATTGTATGCCTTAAACTTTTTATCAGCAACAAAATCTGCATGCCCAGGTCTTGGATGAGCTCTAAAATTATAATCTTTTGAACGAGTATCTAAATTATTAAAAATAATAGAAATTGGTGCACCAGTCGTAAACCCTTCATACATTCCACTCATAATCAAGGGGCTATCATCCTCCTTTCGAGAAGTTGTTCCTTTTGCTCCGCTTTTGCGTCTTAATAAATCTTTCCTAAAATCTTTATCTATAAATGAGATTCCGGAAGGACAGCCATCAACTAAAACACCAACAGACTTTCCATGAGATTCACCAAAAATTTGAATTTTAAAAATTCTTCCAAAGGAATTCATCCTAAATATTTTATTTATTATGATGCCAAAGTTAATATAAAAATTATGGTTTTATTGATATTTTAGTCAGTAATTGTTTGTTACGTTTTATAAAAATGTTTGTTCAGTAAATTTTTAAAATATTAAATTTGAATTAGTATTCAAAAATATATCTTTTCATAAACTAGGCTAATCGCTTGAATATAAAATGAATAAAATACTAATTAGAACTATCTATTTTTCAATATTATATTAATTCTGTAGTTATGTATTCTTATTTAAAGTTAATACATTTTCAATTTACCTACCTAATTTATTACTGAACTAAAATTAAGAATTGATTTGTTAACTTTTTTTTCTACTTTTGAGTAGATTTTTTTAAAAAAATTCAATCTCAAAAAACTTCAAAAATGGAAAATTTTAAATGGTTTGATAAATGGTATTCTAAACATGTGATTGAACATCAAAAAGAAAAAGTATTTTTTAAGATTGAAAATTCAAAAGAAGACCATTCTTGGAAATTAACTGCTGATTTAACAGAAACAAAATACAAGCATATTAAATATATGGACGAGGCAAAAAGAATTTCTGACTACAATTATTATAGAATAGATGCAAAAGAAAAAAACTTTTATGCAGAAGGAGATTTTACAAAATTAGACTTTTTAATTGGAAAATTCAGAGCTTATATAGGTGAAATAGACCATGCTTCCTATGGAAATGATTTTTTCTTAAACCCCGATATTCAAAAATTTATTTTTGAAGATGAAAAAGACTCCAAAATATACTTGCACTACACATCTGAAAAAGATGTTGTTGAAAAGATTTCTAAAAATGGATTTGAATTTTTAGCTTTTGACAAAACTACAACTCCTGCTAATAATGACCCTATTGACATAAGCTATAACCATATGATAAGAAAACCTTACGGAAAATTTATTCTGGTTATTTCCATTAGCAAAAAAGTTTTCAGTAAGTATTCATCTTTAATTAACAAATCCCAAACGAAAGATTTAAAAGTAGAAGAAGTACTATCAGAGAAAGCTCCTTATAAAGTTGATTTTGGAGAAAATGTTTTTACTCTGCACCATAAATTTATAAAAGGTTTCATAAATTATTCAACAGGTGAAATTTTCAAAAACACTGATTTTGACAAAAATTATGATACAGTTCAATTTAAAAAACACATATAAACATACAAGTAATTTATTTAATATTAATTATAATTTTTTAAATGCTTAACACCCAGGCAAATGACTAAAAACAAGTTTTTCCCCGTACATATTTTTATAAATGCAAATTAACTTTACGCTTTTAACTTTATACTTTCAAACTTTTAACTATTTAAAGACACATGAAACGTTTCAACGAAGATTTCAAATCAAAATTATACGACACAATTGAAGACATAGAAAACAATTCACTTGTTGAAATTGTTGCAATAATTAAATCTAAATCAGGAATATACAGAGATATTTCACTGTGGTTTGCAATAGCTGTTATGTTTGTGGCATCTAGTTTTTTCATGTTCTCTCCAATAATATTTGATGTTTATATGATATATGTTTTTTCATTTTTAATATTTATTTTGGCTTATTTATTTTCTGAACTTTTTAAAAGTTTAAAACGTCTTTTTATTAAAGATAAAAGAATGACTCGAAATATTGATATTTATGCAAGGGCCATTTTCCAAAAAGGAGGAATAAGATTTACACAAGAAAAAATAGGTGTTTTAATATATGTTTCGCTATTTGAAAAAAAAGTTAAACTAATTGGAGACAGAGGAGCATTTACACTTGTTCCAAATGAATTGTGGAAAGAAATGAAAAAAGATTTTAACTCAATTTTTGATAAAGATGATGTTCCTGCCGCATTTATAAAAGAACTGCAAAAAACAAAAGAAATTTTTGCAGAATTTATTTTTCCTATTGAAAATGACATTAATGAACTCCCTGATGATTTAGAAGTTGAATTGTAAACAATAACATATAATATATTTTCATAACAAGCTAAGCTATTTTACAATGCAAAATATTAAAAACAATAAAAAACTTACAATATTTATAATATTAACATCAATATTTACCATCATACTTTTATTAAGTCCTTTTGGGCTTGAACTTGCAAATGCAAGGCCGGGTGGCGGACATTCTTATTCCGGAGGAGGAAGCTGATCAAATGGTGGCGGTGGCGGTGGTGATATTGGATTTCTTATTTATTTAATATTTACAAAATTACCTCCTCAAGTATCAATTCCATTAGTTATTGGAATAATTGTTTTCAGAATAATTATTATGAAACGTAGAGAAAGAGAAAGCAGTACAATTATTTCAAGTCCTGGTGTTCACGCAATTATGAACAGAAGTGAAGAAAATGAAAGAGAAATTGCTAGATTGAAATCTTACGATCCTAATTTTTCTAAAGTCCTTTTTCTTGACTTTGTATCATCTATTTACAACAAATTTTATACTTGGTACGGAACAAAAGATTTCAAAAATCTTTCCCCTTTTTTTAGTAATACAGAAATACAATCTTCAATACACCTTCTAAACAAAAGGATTGTAAATGAGATAGTTATAGGAAGTATAAAAATTAGCGAAATAAATAACTTAGAAACTGTAACAGGAATATCTGTCGATATTGAGGCAAATTACACAATAAATATACAAGATAAAAAAACAAGATATGAAGTAGTTGAAAGATGGTATTTTAACCGAAAAGCAGGAGTTTTATCTTCTGAACCTGAAAAAATGCGAAAATTATCCTGCCCTAATTGTGGAGCTCCTGGCAACTTCACAGACAATGGAGAATGCCAAAGCTGTGGTACTCTAATTAATAAAGGAGAAATGCAATGGTTCGTAAAAAAACATAAAATTTTAAAACAGGAAGTATTTATTACCAAAGGATTAGCTCATTATGAGCAAGAAAGAGGAACAAATCTTCCAACAATATTTCAACCCAATTTTAGTGAAATTTCTGCACGTTTTGCACAAAAACACAATTTTGACTGGAACTCATGGCGATTAAATTTTTCTTCTAATATTGCCACAAATTACTTTTTAAAAATATATGCTGCTTGGAGTACAAATAAATTAGAAGACGTTCGAAATTTATTATCAGATAGAATTTATGAATCGTTTATGTTTTGGATTAACACATATAAAAAAGCTGGAGTAACAAACAAATTAGAAGAAATTAAAATTTCAAACATACAGGCTGTAAGAATTGATATTGATAAATATTACGAATCAATTACTGTTAGAATTTTTGCATCAGCATTAGATTATGTTGAAGACAGTTCAGGAAATATCGAAGGAGGTTCCAAAAACAATGCACGTTTTTTCAGTGAATATTGGACTTTCATAAGAAGAAATGGGGTTGAAAAAGACACATATAATTTATCAACTTGTCCTAATTGCGGTGCACCAGCAGATAAAATGGGACAGGCAGGTATTTGTGAATATTGCAATACTAAAATCAGCAATGGAGATTTTTCTTGGGTGCTTGCAATAATTACTCAAGATGAGGTATATGCTGGATAAAAACTCTGTCAGTGCTTTTTTTGCCTGACAGCGGTTATCAAGTACAGAGTTTAAGAAAAATTTTGTAAATTTGAAAGATTGAAAAGTTTAAGGCTTAAAACTAAGATGTATTCAGTTTTAGCAATTCACTTATTCTCAGGTAATTACATTGTGCAACATGTAAATTTTTTGCTTTTATTACAAACAGACTATATTAATTATAAAAATTTAGAAGATGAAAAAAACACTAAAAATAATATCAATCGTACTTGTTTTATTAGCTATTGCAATATTTTTCTTACTACAATCATACAAAGCTCAATATTCCGGCGAAATAAAGTTAAAAGGCTTAAAAAAGGAAGTAACAGTTTATCACGATAAATATGGCATTCCGCATATATACGCAGAGAATAAAGATGATTTGTATTTTGCTCTCGGATATTTACATGCACAAGAAAGACTATTTCAAATGGAAATGCTCAGAAGAATTACAAGCGGAAGGTTATCTGAAATAATAGGAACAAAAACTATTGAAACGGATAAATACTTTAGAACATTACAAATTAATAAAGCATCGGAATTAAGTGTTAAAAAATACTTTTCCGATAAAAGAAAACCATATGTCCAAGATGTAAATAATTATTTGAAGGGAGTAAATGATTTTTTAATGAACGGAAAAACACCAATTGAATACCAGCTTATGGGAATTAAAAAAGAAAAGTTTAAAATTGTTGATTTATTCAATATTGCAGGTTTTATGGCTTTCAGTTTTGCAGAAGCATTTAAAATAGACCCTATGATTTCTAAAATACAAAATAAACTGGGAAACAAATATCTTGAAGACATTGTTTCAAGCTATGTACCGGGAACAGAAAGAGTTCCTCTTTCAAACAATCAAGAAATTGATTATTCTACTTTAAGTAAAATAACGAAAACAACAACCGAACTTATAGACAATTTACCCGTACCCTTCTTTGAAGGAAGTAATTCATGGGTTTTATCACCTAAAAAAACAGAATCAGGCAGTGTTATCTTTGCAAATGATACACATATTGCATATTCACAACCTTCGGTTTGGTACGAAGCACATCTTGAATGCCCGAATTTTAACCTTTATGGAAATTTCATAGCAGGAATCCCTTTTTCTTTACTTGGTCACAACAGAAATTTGGCTTGGGGACTAACAATGTTTGAAAACGATGATGTAGATTTTTATTATGAAAAGCTTAATCCTAACGACAGTACACAATACAAAAGTGATAATACTTGGAAAAATTTTGAACTTATTACCGAAACTATAAAAGTTAAAGACTCTTCTGATGTTACAATAACTGTAAGAAAAACCGAAAGAGGAAGTATAATAAATGATTATATAAAGGATGCCAGAGATAAACCAATTTCAGTTTTTTGGACTTTCACTCATCTTCCAATTGAAACTGTTCTTGCTTTTTACGATTTAAACAATTCTAACAATTTTGAAGATGTTAAAAATGCAGCTTCAAAAATAAGTTCACCCGGACTTAATATTATGTATGGTGATAAATTAGGCAATATAGCATATTTTGCAGCCGGAAAAATAACTAAATATAAAGATAGTATTTTCCAGTCGGACAGAATTCAGCCACACCAAAAAGCTAATATTTCTTTTTACAATTTTATAAATAATCCGAAATCTGTAAACCCAAGTTCAGGATTCGTTTATTCTGCTAATAATCAGCCAGATAGTATTAATGGGATTTTGTATCCGGGTTATTACCCTTCTGAAGACAGAGCGGTCAGAATTTTAGAATTTTTAAAGAATGAAAATAAATGGAATGTTGAAAAAACTAAAAAAATGCAAACTGATGTCAAATCTGCTGTAATGCCAAAAACAGTTAAAGAGATATTAACAAATATTGACATTTCTATTATAGATAAAACAAAAAATCATAAAAAAGCATACGATATTTTATTTAAATGGGATGGCGAACATAAAAAAGAAAGTAAAGGACCTGTCATTTATAATCGTCTTCTTAGAAAAATTTTAGAACTTACAATGATTGATGAATTAGGCGAAGAAGATTTCGAGTTCATGACTTACGGGCATACACCGGAAAGGTCAATCCCAGTATTACTTAGCAACAATAATTCTGTGTGGTGGAACAATATAAAAACAGAAAAAAAAGAAAGCCGAAAAGACATTTTTACCGCAGCATTTGACAGCACAGTTGTTGCACTAAATAAAGAACTTGGCAACAATACAGATGAGTGGAAATGGAAGAATGTTCATACCGTAGAATACCAACACTTTATAGCAAGATCTGTTAAATCTCTAAGAAAAGTATTTAATGTTGGACCTTTTAATGTTTGGGGAGCAAAACAAGTTATTAACCAAATAGCTTATAAAATAAGTAAAGATGGGAAATACAAATCAACGGCAGGTCCGTCAATGAGAACAATTATTGATTTTTCAGATGTAGAAAACAAATCATTCAGCATAATCCCTACCGGGCAATCAGGTATTTTTATGAGTAAACATTATTCAGACCAAGCAGAAATGTATAATAAAGGAGAATACAGAAAGCAAATGATGAATAAAGATGAAATTATTAAAGAGAGTGTGAAGTTAGTACTGAGACCGGAGTAATTACTAAATTAAAAATTTGTAATGATATTTAACATATAATCACTTCTTTTTATTATTTTAATGAAAATACGAAAACAATTTACATATGGTATTTTAAAGTAGGAATATTAAGAACACGTAATAAAAATGCAAAACTCAAAAAATAAAAAACTTAATCTTATCGACCTTGATTCTGTAATCAGAAATCAAAAAAATGAGTTTATAAGCAAACTACCACAGTTTGTTATAAATATTATGAAAAAAATAATTAAGCAAGACGATTTAAATAAATTAATTATTAAAAATAACGATAAACAAGGAATTGAATTTGTTAATGCTTGCATAAATGATTTGGGTGTAAACATCAATATTATTAATGAAGATAATATTCCTGATAAAGGTAAATTTATTTTTGTTTCAAATCATCCGCTTGGCGGAGTTGATGTTGGAGTTGTAATTGCAATTATATCAAATAAATATAAGAATTTAAAGGCAGTTGCAAATGAAATCTTATCAAATGTTGATAAATTTAAAGATATCATTATTGAGGTTGGCGTATTCTCAAAAACTGATATTCAATCAATTAAAAAAATGAATGACATTTACTCTTCCAATGAAATTCAAATTTATATACTCCCTTCCGGTTTAGTTTCAAGAAAAACAAAGGGAGTAGTAAAAGACCTTCCATGGAAACATAGTTTTATAAAAAATGCTGTAAAATATGAAAGAGATGTTATTCCTATTTTGGTTGATGATAAAAATTCAAGAAAGTTTTATTTTATATCCAATTTACGAAAGTTTTTAAAAATTAAAATGAGCATTGAAACAATATTTATTCCTGCTGAAATTTTTAAAAAAAGAAACAAAACTATTGATGTTTATATTGGCAAAGCTATTTCCTACAAAACATTTGATAAGTCAAAATCTCCAAAAAAATGGGCATTGGCAGTTCAGGATGTAACTTATAGTTTAGGGCTTGCTAAAAAACGCTAAATGTGTTGAAAGTAAGTTAGTTATAATAAAAATGAAAAGTGTAAATGCAAGCTTTCTTATAAATAATAGTTATTTACTTTGCATTTATTATATAATATTTTTCTTTTCAGCAAACCCTAGCTTATTCAAAGCCTGAATTGAAGATTAAAAGATAAAAAAAATCCCTGCGGTTTTTGAAAACCCGCAGGGTATAAAGTATTATTTGTTATAATTTAGGGCTTGCTGTGTATTAAAACATTCACACCCCATTGCATATTTAAGCTTATACAAAAAATGATATTTTACATTTCTCTAATTGTAGCTTGTGCTGCAGCAAGTCTTGCAATTGGCACACGATATGGTGAGCAACTTACATAGTCAAGCCCTACCCTATGGCAGAATTCAACTGATGATGGTTCTCCTCCATGCTCTCCACAAATACCAAGTTTAATATCTGGACGAGTTTGACGACCTTTGTCAACAGCCATTTTAACAAGTTGCCCAACACCTTCTTGGTCTAGTACTTCAAAAGGATCATGTTTAAGAAGTCCTTTTTTAAGATAAACCGGCATAAAAACTCCTGTATCATCACGAGAATATCCAAATGTCATTTGAGTTAAATCATTTGTTCCGAATGAGAAAAATTCTGCAGATTTTGCAATTTCATCAGCAGTAAGAGCTGCACGAGGAATTTCAATCATTGTTCCAACTAGATGGTCAATTTCCATTCCTGTTTCAGCAAATACTTTTTTAATTGTATCTCTACAAATATCTTCTTGCATTTTCATTTCTGCGTAAGTTCCTGTTAAAGGAATCATTATTTCCGGCTTAGCAGTAATACCTTTTTTCTTTAATGCTAAAGCTGCACCAATAATTGCACGAGTTTGCATTATTGTAATTTCAGGATATGTATTTCCTAAACGACAACCTCTATGCCCTAGCATTGGGTTAAATTCGTGTAAGCTTTCAACTTTTTCTTTAATTACATCTATAGAAACGCCCATAACATCTGCCATTTCTTGTTGTCCTTTTTCATCATGAGGCACAAACTCATGCAAAGGTGGGGCAAGTAAACGAACTGTTACAGGAAGGTCTTGCATTGCTTCAAAAATACCTTCAAAATCTTTTTGTTGAATAGGTAATAATTTATCTAATGCTTCTTGTCTTCCTTTTAAATCTTTCGCAAGAATCATTTCACGCATTGCAACAATTTTTTCTCCTTCAAAGAACATGTGTTCTGTACGGCAAAGACCAATTCCTTTTGCACCAAAATCGCGAGCAACTTTAGAATCGTGAGGGGTATCAGCATTTGTTCGAACATACATACGAGAATATTTATCTGCAAGTTCCATTATTTTTGCAAAATCTCCACCCACTTCAGGGTCAATTGTATCTAACTTTCCGTCATAAAGCTCACCTGTTGAACCATTTAAAGAAATCCACTCTCCTTCTTTATATGTTCTGCCATCAGTAGTCATTGTGCGTGCTTTATAATCAATTTTAATTGAACCGGCACCCGACACACAGCATTTTCCCATTCCGCGAGCAACAACAGCTGCATGAGATGTCATTCCTCCTTTTGCAGTTAAAATACCATTTGCAATATTCATTCCTTCCAAATCTTCAGGAGAAGTTTCAATACGAGCTAAAATAGAATTTTCATATTTTCCACACTCATCTGCAAAGAAAACTAATTGCCCTGTTGCAGCTCCCGGAGATGCAGGTAAACCTTTTGCTTGTACTTTTGCTTTAGCTATGGCATCTTTTGAAAAAACTGGGTGTAAAAGTTCGTCTAATTTTTCAGGTTCTTGACGCATAATTGCTTCCTTTTCATCAATAATGCCTTCATTAAGCATATCAACTGCAATTTTTACCATTGCTGCTCCTGTTCTTTTTCCGGTTCGTGTTTGAAGTAACCATAATTTACCATCTTGAACAGTAAATTCAATATCTTGCATATCTGAATAATGCTTTTCAAGTTGTTCTTGAATTTCATTTAATTCTTTGTATTGTTCTGGCATTCTTTCTTCTAATGAAGGATATTTTGATGCTCTTTCTTCTTCAGTAACATTTGCTAAAACAGCCCAACGTTTATATCCTTCAAGTGTAATTTGCAGGTGTTAGAACTCCACAGCAAATTACACTTGAAGG
>CAMZKV010000062.1 GCA_947311445.1 uncultured Chlorobiota bacterium
ACGGAGGTTTAGGTCTTAACCTATGGCTAAATGAATATCTTGCTATTAATGCTGAAACAGGTTACAACTATGGATTTGATTTAGACAACTATTATGAAACAACATTTGGCATTAAAATTAGACTTGGCAAAGGTGCAGACAGAGATGGTGACGGAATATCAGACAAAAAAGACGAATGCCCTGATGTTGCAGGTTTAGAAGTATTTAAAGGATGTCCAGATTCTGACGGTGACGGTATTGCAGACAAAAATGATAAATGCCCAAAAGTAAAAGGTCACAAATCTGCAAACGGATGCCCAGATAGAGACGGCGACGGCATTGTTGATAGTAAGGACAATTGCCCAGACAAAGCAGGAACAGTTGCTATGAAAGGTTGCCCTAAAATGGAAGAAAAAAAGAAAAAAGAAATTGAAGATAAAATTAGATTTAGTGCTAAGAACATTCAATTCAATACAGGAAAATCAACAATTAAAACAACTTCATATAAAGATATTGATAATGTAATTTCAGTAATGAACACCTATCCAAATGTAAAATTCTTTGTTGAAGGACATACTGACAATACTGGAAATTACGATAAAAACAAAACATTATCACAAGCACGTGCAGATGCAGTAAAACAATATATAATTAATAAAGGTATTTCAGCTTCTAGATTAAAAGCTGTTGGTTACGGAAGCGACAGACCAATTGACACAAACAAAACTAGAGCAGGAAGACAAAACAACAGAAGAGTTGAGTTTATTATTAATCAATAATCTTAACAAGTTATCTTTTAAATTTTTTTGAGCGATATATATGCAAATGTATATTGCTCATTTATTTATATCATTACAAATAAAAAAAGTTTACCTTTTTCTAACCTTTTTTTTTAAAATATTATTATTACTAATTTAATTTTGTCTTTTAATTATAAAAATATAAAAAGTTATGAAAAGATTATTACTAATTTTAGTTTTTGCATCAATATTTACATTTAATATAGATGCACAATCAGCTGACAGGAAATGGGCAGTTGGTTTGTATGGTGGATCAGAACAATATAGTGGAGATTTAGGAAATGGATGGTACAGTTTCTCGCAAGAGTTATATGCTTTTGGAGAATTCGAATTAGCTAGATATTTAACTCCTCATTTTGACCTTGCTCTACAAGGATCAATGGGCGACATGGGACATCTTTCAGACAAAGGACATGTTTTAAAAAGAACTACACAGTTCAACTTCAATGTAAGATATAACATCTTAGACGAAGCAAAAAAACTAAACCCATATGTATTTTTAGGTGTTGGAGCTATGAGATTTAAAGAAAAAGATATGGACGATAAAGATAATTGGGCATTACCATCAGTTGGTTTTGGTCTTACTTATAAAATATCTCCTGTTGTTTACATTAGATTTCAAGAAAACTTCTTATTTTCAGATTGGGATGGTATAGATGGAATTAGCAAAGATGCTAACGAAAGATATTTAAAACACTCATTAGGTGTTATCTTTAATATTGGAAAAGCAAAAGATACTGACGGAGATGGAGTAAGTGATAACAAAGATGAATGTCCGGATGTACCGGGTTTGGTCGAGTTTAACGGGTGCCCTGATTCTGATGGAGATGGTATTGTTGACAGTAAAGATGATTGTCCTAATAAAAAAGGTTTAACAGAATTTAATGGCTGTCCTGATACTGACGGAGATGGAATTGTTGACAGCAAAGATGATTGTCCAAAAGTAAAAGGTCTAACTAAGTTTAACGGTTGCCCTGATACTGACGGCGACGGAATTGCTGACAGCAAAGATGATTGTCCTAAAGTAAAAGGTTTAGCTAAGTTTAACGGTTGCCCAGACACTGATGGTGACGGAATTGCTGACAAACTTGACAAATGTCCAAAAGTTAAAGGTCATAAATCAGGAAATGGTTGTCCGGATAGAGATGGAGACGGTATTATTGACAGTAAAGATGATTGCCCAGATATTGCAGGAATTCCTTCATTAAAAGGATGCCCAAAAATGAAAGAAGAGAAGAAAAAAGAAATTGAAAAAGCAATAAGATTCAGCGCAAAAAATATTCAATTCAGCACAGGTAAATCTGTTATAAGAACTTCTTCATATAAAGATATAAACAAGGTGATTGAAATTCTTAACAAATATCCAAAAGTTAGATTTGATATTGAAGGTCATACCGACAATACGGGTAATTATGATAAAAATAAAGCATTATCTCAAAAACGTGCTGATGCAGTAAAAAGTTACATATTAAGTAAAGGAGTACCTGCTTCAAGATTAAGAGCAATAGGATATGGAAGCGACAGACCTATTGACACAAACAAAACAAGAGCAGGAAGACAAAACAACAGAAGAGTTGAATTTATTATAAATCAATAAAAACATCTTAATTTTTAAGTACAGTAAACGTAAATACTTTTGCTGTACTTTATTATTTTAATCAATAAAAACAATAATTATGTTTAAAGAATTTAAAGAATTTATTTCAAAAGGAAATGTCTTAGATATGGCAGTTGGTCTTATCTTAGCAACATATTTTGGAGCAATAATTAAATCATTAGTTGATGATATTATTATGCCTCCTATTGGAAAAGCACTAGGCGGAGTTGATTTTAACCAATTAAAAATGGTTATACAAGAGCCTGTAAAAGCTATAACAAATGCCGCAGGCGAAGTTATTACACCTGAAGTTTCAGAAATTGCAATTAAATATGGTAGTTTTATTAATACAATTATTACTTTCATTATTGTTGCTTTTGTAATTTTCATGGTTGTAAAGGCATACAACAAATCAAAAAAGAAAGAAGAAGAGGCTCCGGCAGCACCTCCTGCACCAACAAAAGAAGAAGTCTTATTAGGTGAAATTAGAGATTTATTAAAAAAATAAATCTCTAATCTTATTTTAATATAATTACTTTATAAACTAATTAATTTTTCAAAAATTTCTTATTATTGATTAATTAATTAGTTTTGTTTTTTTAATAAAAATAAAAATTTAATAAAATGAAAAAAATTACATTAACAATTTTGATTGCTGTATTTACAATTGGGATTAATCTAGCTCAAATTACCGGTAGCGAAGGTTCACTAAAAAAAATAAGCCAAGACACAACAGACGGTTGGAAAAAAGGTGGAATATTTGCTTTAACATTTGGACAAAGTAATTTCACAAATTGGGCAGCAGGAGGTATAAACACTCTATCTCTTAATGGAATTGCAGGATTATTTGCTAACTACAAACAAGGCAAATTAACATGGGACAATACTCTTGATTTAGGCTATGGACTTCAAAAACAAGGGAAAGGCGGAAGTTCAATACTAATGAAAACTGATGATAAATTTAATTTTGCTTCAAAGTTAGGTTTAAAAGCAACAGAAAAACTATACTATGCAGCATTAATAGATTTTAAAACTCAATTTACTAATGGTTATAATTACCCTAATGATTCTATTAAAATCTCTGGTTTATTAGCTCCTGCATACCTTCTTGTAGCAATTGGTATTGATTATAGACCAAACAAAGATCTTTCTGTATTTGTTGCTCCATTAACTTCCAAAACTACTATTGTTAATAACCAAAGACTTGCAGATATGGGAGCTTTTGGTGTTGACTCTACAAAAAACATCAGAAATGAGTTTGGAGGTTATTTAAAAGCAGTTTACACGAAAGAAGTGGTTAAAAATGTAAGCTTAATTACAAAACTTGGTTTGTTTTCAAATTATCTTAATACTCCTCAAAATATTGATGTTGACTGGGAAGTGTTATTAGGAATGAAAATTAACAAATATATCACGGCTAATTTAAGCACACAATTATTATATGACCATGATATTGATGTTCCACTTGACAGCAACAATGACGGAATTGTAGATGGAGCAGGTAAAAGAATACAATTCAAAGAAATTTTAGGAATAGGATTTTCTGTAAAATTCTAAAAAAATTGAAAAAAAATTTTATTGTTTCATAAAATCTGTTTTTATTTGCAGATAAGAAAAAGAAAAAATGATTTTTTTAAAAAATAATTGGTGGCATAGCAAAAATTTAAAACAAGGAGATAACTCTTTGCGATAGTTTTGTTATACACTTAATTTTATCCAAAGCCGCAGGTATCTCACCTGCGGCTTTTTTTATTATATAAAATTCAATCTTATGAAAAAATTTATTTTAATATGGTTAAACATTATTGAAAATCGTTGGCACTGTGTTCTATAAAAAAATACAAATAAAACTTTTTAATAATAAAAAATATAAAAACAAATATAATGACAACTCAAACACAAATAAATAAAGAAAAAGAAGGATATTTTGGAAAATATGGTGGAAGATTTGTTCCGCCGGTTTTAGAAGGCAAATTAAAAAACCTTGCAGAATCATTTAAAAAATACGCTTTTACAAAAGAATTTGAAGAAGAATTTATTAACTTATTAAAAACATACGTAGGAAGGCCATCTCCTCTTTATTATGCAAAAAGATTATCAGAAGAAATTGGTAGCAAAATATATTTAAAAAGAGAAGATCTTAACCACACAGGAGCACATAAAATAAATAATACAATAGGTCAAATATTATTAGCAAAAAAACTTGGAGCTAAACAAATATTAGCAGAAACAGGAGCAGGACAACATGGCGTTGCAACAGCAACCGCAGCTGCACTTTTCGGAATAAAATGCAAAGTTTTTATGGGAGCAGAAGACATTGAAAGACAATCTCTTAATGTTGACAGAATGAAACTTTTAGGTTCAGAAATAATTCCTGTAACACAAGGATTAGGAACTTTAAAAGACGCAGTTGATGCTGCACTCGGGTATTATATTGAGCATCCTGATGCATATTATTTATTGGGATCGGCAGTAGGTCCGCACCCCTACCCTACTATGGTTGCATATTTTCAAAGTATAATAGGGAAAGAAGCTAAAAAGCAACTATTAGAAGCCGAAGGAAAACTCCCAGATGCAGTTCTTGCTTGTATAGGAGGTGGATCTAATGCAATTGGGATTTTCAAAGATTTTATTTCTGATGAGAATGTAAAACTTTTTGCAGCAGAAGCAGCGGGTGAAGGAATTAATACAGATAAAACAGCTGCAACATTAACTCTAGGTAAAGAAATGATTTTTCAAGGAACAAATTCTCTTTGCTTGGCAGATAAAGAAGGAAATCCTATTAACTCACACTCTGTTGCAGCCGGACTTGACTATCCGGGAATTGGACCTGAACACGCATATTTAAGAGACATGGGAAGAGTAGAATATCATGGAATAACTGACAAAGAAGCTATAAGTGCTTTTAGATTACTTTCAGAAAAAGAAGGGATTATTCCTGCTGTTGAATCTGCTCATGCTGTTGCTTTAGCACTAAAATTACTTAAAAATAAAAATCAACTTGCAATTATAAATATTTCAGGAAGAGGAGATAAGGATGTTGAAAGAATCTAAACATTGTATTAGTTGCGTGAATCTTGCTCATAAAAAAACCGACATTTATAAAATGTCGGTTTTTAATTTTGTTCATAAAACTTCTAAGTAAAAATAATCTGAGTTTGTAAACCATCTGCTTTTTCGTAAAATTCACCAATAGTTAAAACATCAATAACTTCATCTGCCAAATCTTTTCTCTCTAATTTGAACATATCCATTGCTAATTTACAAGCATAAATTTCACCTCCTCCAGCATCAATCATTTCAAGGAACTCTGCAACTCCGGGAATATCTAAATCATCAATTTGTTTTTTCATCATTGCTGAAACTCCTGCTTCAACACCAGGAATGCTCCCTAACCATGTAGGAAAAGCTAGTCCTCCAGGCATACGCATTGCAGGATTACCAACTGTTGCAGTATGCAATTTGTTCATTCTTTTTTTTGTAATAGCATCTAAACCAAAGAACGTAAAAAAAACTTTTGTTTCAATTCCTTCCATTACCGCTCCATTTGCCATAACGAGTGTTGCTAGAACATCTTCTAAAGAGCCTTTTGCACAAATCATTAATACTTTTTTCAATGGATGTTTAACTTCTTCTGCCATAATAATATATTTTTAAATTAAAATTTGAACTAATAATAAATCAGGTATAAAAAAAACATGCGAATTTTAGTTTAAAAGTGCTAATAAATATAAACATCTATCATTAAATGAATTATGACATATTCGCAAAGCCTAAAAAATTATTTACACCTTTTTATATTGCACTTAATACTAAACACAACTTGATGGTTTTGAAACTCCAGCATATTTTGTTGCCTTTTTTAGAGGAGCTCCCGGAAATAGTTTATAAAAACCTTTTATATCAATAATTCCTGATTTTCCAATAGATCTAATTGTGAGACTTGCACCTTCATTAACTTTATTTCTGATAAATTCTAAAACTTCAAAATGTTTTTCAGTTAATTCATCACCATTTTCTTTTGCAAGTTCCATTGCAATTTCTTTCGACCATTGGCTGGAATTTGTAAAATATCCATTATCATCAAGATCAACCATTTTTCCTGCATATTCTTTTTGTCCCATTTTACTTTATTTTTTAATTAATAATTTATTGTTTTTCAGTATCTTCTGATGTTTTTACAAGATTTTGTAAAAATGTAATCATAAAACCTAAACCTTTTTTCATTTCAGGTGTTCTCATTGCTTTCATTGCTTTAAAAACTGAATATTCAGGAATATCTTCTGTATCCATACTTTTAAAAACTGTAAGAGCATTATTTATTGCATTTAACATTTCGGGCTGCGTAATATTTCTAACCATTTCAAGTATTGAAACAATATTATCTGCTAAACCACGAACATCTTCGGGAGAAAAATTTGTTACAATATTATCTGTAATACTAATTAATTCTTTTATAAATTCTAAATATCCTTTTTTCTCATATTCAGCAAAGGTGGAAATTGCATCTAGTCCCATTTGTGTAACTATTGGGCTTACATCTTTCAATAAATCGTTAACACTTTCAAGCGTGTCCATCATTTTATTAAATGTTCCAATATTCCTCACAATCTTAATGGAAAGAGCAGATAGAGCTTCACCGTCTAATTCAATTCCAGCTTTATCTAATGATGTTACTGTATGTGCAAAAACATCCTTCCCAATTATTGTTAAATCATCAAAAAGATCTTCTTTTTCAATTCTTGCATTTTTTTGTGCAATCATTTCTTCAATAATAAAATCAACTTTGCTGTTAAGTTCATTTATTTGTTCTTGTATATTCCTGTCTGACATTGATTTCAGTTTTTTTGATTTAAAGTTTCTTTCCTGCCATATACATTTCTGAGGGTATTGGCATTTCTTTCCCTTTTAATAACACATGCCAATAAATCCATCTAAATAACAGTTTTCCATAGTGGTTCATTCTGGTTTCTTTCAGCAAACCAAAAGGTCCTATTCCCGGAAAAGGGAAAAAGCCCGGAAGTGGTTCTGTGTCATAATTAAAATCTATTAAAGCACCTTTTCCATGTCCTGTTTCTATATAGCAATTTGAGTGTCCGTCAAATTTTGCCGTAAAAGGTCTTCCTTCAATAGAACACATAAGATTTTCGAAAATAACTTCTGCGGCAAAGTGCACTACTGAACCCGCTTTTGATGTTGGAATATTTGATGCGTCTCCAAGAATAAAAATATTTTCAAACTTTGTTGAATTAAGATGAAACTTATCTGTTAAAGCAAAATTCATATCATCTCCTAATACGCTTCTTTCAATCATATCATCGCCAAAATGAACAGGAATAGAGATTAAGCAGTCAAAAGGTACTTCTTTTTCATCGTATGATTTTATAACTTTCTTTTCATTGTCAACACTTTCAAGATAAAAATCAGGAACTACTTTTATGTTTTTTTCTTTTAGAAGATTTCCGAGCATTTTTGATGCTCTGGGTTTTGTAAAAGCTCCTTCCATTGGAGTTACAAATGTTATATTTACTTTATCTCTAATCCCTCTTTCAATAAAAAAAGCATCAGCGAACATTACAAACTCTAATGGAGCAACCGGACATTTAATTGGGTTATCTGCAATATTCAAAACAAGTTCTCCTCCTTGCCAAGTTTTAAAAAAGTCTGCAAGAGCTGTTGCTCCTTCAATCGTATAAAAATCGAATACTCTTTTATGCCATAAATCACCTTTAAGTCCAGGGGTTTCTTCCGGAACAATTTTAGTACCGGTTGCAACTATCAAATAGTCATAGTTTAAAGTATCTCCATCTTTTAATAGTACCTTGTTATTTTCGCCATCAACCTTATTTATTTCTGAATAAATAAAATTTACTCCTATTGGAATAAAATCAGCTTTTGGCTTAATAACATCTTTTCTTGTGTACATTCCAAAAGGTATAAATAAAAAACCAGGTTGATAATAATGTGTTTTATATTGATCAACTACTGTTATTTTCCATTCACTACGGTCAAGAACTTTTCTCATTTTATTTGCCATTATTGTTCCGCCAGTTCCTGCACCAAGTATCACTAATTTTTTCATATTAATTTTTATTAAATAATATAGCTTATTTTTTATTTTACAAAAGTATCTATAAATTTAGATGTGAATATATAAATCTATATTTTTAACAGCATCAATATCATTGATATTTAACAATAAAACTACTGACTAATAATAAATAACACATTTTTAATAATTACAATCAATCATAACTAAATATCTAAATTTAAACATATTAAAAATGGTTATATTTTTTGTTTTTATAAAAAAAAATATGTTTAGAACATAAAAAAGATTTTATAAGCTATTTAGCTAGTAAAAAATTACTTTCAATTTTTTTAATAAATTAATAATTTAATTATATTTGTATAAATTTAATACAATATGTCAAAAATCTCTAAACCCAATAATTGTATAAGTTGTCCCTACAAATGGAAATATTTGAACCTTTTAAAAGATGATGATATAATTTCAATCCAAAACAGTTGCACAATAATAAACTTTAAAAAAGGAGAAACAATTTGTAAACAAGGCACAGATGCAACTCATGCTCTCTATCTTGCAAAAGGAACGGTAAAACTATATATTGAAGGCAAAAAAAATTTAATATTAAAACTTATAAAAGCCGGCGAATATATTGATTTACAAACTCTTTTTGGGGATAAAAGTTATAAGTATTCTGTTGCTGCTATGGATGACACAATGGTTTGTATGATAAATTCTGATATGCTAAGATCTTTGGCAAAAGAAAATCCTAAATATTTATTTGAGTTAACAAAATCAATCAGTAATTCAAGCAATTACGTTTACAAAAAAGTTTCTGACATAAGCAGAAAACAACTAAGAGGAAGATTAGCAGATACAATATTGTATTTAAAAAACGAGATATTTAATTCTGATGAATTTGATATTGGAATGACCAGAAAAGAACTTGCAGAACTTTCTTCAATGTCTATGGAAAATGCTGTAAGAATTTTATCTGAATTTAAAAAAGACGAAATTTTATCAATTGAAGGCAAAAAATTTAAAATACTTCAACCTTCTATACTTCAAAAACTTAGTGATATTGGGTAGCTATAACCTACAAAAAAATTGCCCTTATATCTAAAACAATATAAGGGCAATTTAAAATAGCTTCAAAAAACTCTATTTTTTATCAGTATTTTTATTCAAATTAGTTTTAGTTTCCTTTGGAGGAACTTCAACCACACCTTTCATCATAAGAGTGATAACTGACCTATTAGACTGTCCCTCAACATTAGGAATATTAGTTGTTACTGTTATTGTTTTATGTTGATTTCCTCTTTTTCCTCTTGAATTAAATATTGCTTTTATACTGCTTTCTTGTCCGGGTTTTATAATTTTATCTCCAAGATTTACAACAGTACATCCACAACTTGCTTTTGTTTTTCTAATTATTAAATCGTGTTTTCCTGTATTTTTAAATTTAAAAACATGTTCAGTAACTTCTCCTTGTTTAATTGTTCCAAAATCATGAGTCATATCATTAATCATAGTGAAAACAGGAGGATTATCTATCATTTCCTGACTAAATTTTTCAATTATTGTAGCACTAATATTTATTGTGTTTTTATGTTCAGTTTTTCCGTTTAAATTAACATATATTCTATCATATACATATCCCCAATCTTTTTTCTTTCCGGCATCATAAGTTATACTAATTACCGCTTTCTGATTTGGCTTTAAAGTTGATGGTTTACATTCCATTTTTATATGAGCAGGCATTCTTCTCTGTTCATTAAAACCAATTGTAACCGGTTCTGTTCCAATATTAATTATATCAATATAATCTTTTCTAATTTCAGTATTGAAAATTTCACGAAAATTAATGTTCCTTTTCTTCATTCTTAATTGACCTAATGTGTATCTATAATCATCGGCAATATCTTTCTTTTTAGGAATAACTTCTCCGGTTATATGCAAAGTAACAGGACTGTTTTTTGCATTAGACATTATAGTTATAGTCTTATTAAAAGCCCCAGGTCTATGATCTGGATTATATATAACTTCAATTTGACTTTTTGTACCTGGTAGAATTGGCTTTCTAGTCCAATTTGGAGTTGTACAACCACATGATGTCTTTACATCATTAATTAAAATAGGATCAGATCCCATATTTGTAAAAACAAATTTAAAAGAAACTTTTCCTCCTTCTTCTTTTATTTTTCCAAAATTGTGCTTCTCTTTTTCAAAAGTCATATTTGGTTCAATAGTTTGAGCAAATAAACCACTTGTAAAAACAAGAATTAAAGCAAAAACACTAATTATACTATGTCTATTCATAATAATACTTTTTTAATTTTTTATTTACGACTACAAAATTATAATTTTTTTACACAATCAAAAGGAAATAATAGATTATTCAAATCCCTTTGCTTTCTGCCAAATATCCTCCATATCTTCTAAACTCATTTCTTTTAAAGAAATTCCTTTTTTTAAAGTATTACTTTCCAAATAATTAAATCGTTTTTTAAACTTTTGATTAGTCCTTTCAAGTGCATTATCTGGATTAATTCCATATAAACGTGCCATATTTATCAAAGAAAATAATAAATCTCCAAATTCAGATTCTGCATTTTCCATATTTTGGGCTATTAATTCTTCTTCAAATTCAGATAACTCCTCTTTAACCTTGTCCCAAACCTGCTCTTTATATTCCCAATCAAAACCCACACCCCTTGCTTTTTCTTGCATTCTCATTGCTTTTATTATTGAAGGTAAAGATTCCGGTATTCCACTTAACACACTTCCATCATTTTCTTTTTCTTTCAATTTTAATTCTTCCCAGTTCTTATGAACTTCATCTGAGCTTTCTACTTTAAGATTGCTAAAAACATGCGGATGTCTGTAAATTAACTTTTCAGATAAAGAATTAATTACATCTCCAATATCAAACTCTTCTTTTTCAGATGCTATTTTTGAATAGAAAATTATATGTAAAAACAAATCTCCAAGCTCTTTTTTAATATTATTATGATTATTGGATAAAACAGCTTCTGCCAACTCATATGTTTCTTCAATGGTCATGCTCCTCAAACTTTCATTTGTTTGCTCTTTATCCCAAGGACATTCTGAACGAATTTTATCCATTATTTCTAAAATCCTTTTAAAAGATTTTAACTTTTCCTCTAATTTAGTCATGAAATTAATTTTTTAAAATCGTAAAAATACAAACAAATAAGTATTAAAGAATGTTAAAAGTATAATTTGTTTCAATTTTGTAGCGTTATTAATTTTATATTTTTTTAATATAACTTACATTTTGTTAATTTTGTATGCAAAGCTTTTTGTTTTAATAGCAAAACAAACCTGCGAAAAACAAACAATTTATTATAACGCCCTTATTATGAGTAAAATAAAAATATTATTAGCAGAAGATGATTTAAATTTAGGCTCTTTATTAGAACAATATTTGATTGCAAAAGATTTTGATCCTCATTTATTTTCAGATGGAGAATCAGCTTATGATGCCTTTGTTAAAAACGATTTTGACTTATGTATCCTAGATGTTATGATGCCTAAAAAAGATGGTTTTGAACTTGCAAAAGATATAAAACAGACCAACAAAGACATTCCTGTTATATTTCTAACTGCAAAAATTATGAAAGACGATGTTTTAAAAGGTTTTAAAATTGGTGCAGATGATTATATCACGAAACCATTCAATATGGAAGAACTCCTTTATCGAATTGAAGCTGTTTTAAGACGTGCAGGAAGAGATGCTACCGAAAAACAAAAAGTTTTTAACATAGGAAATATAATTTTTGATTCTAATACACAAACCATTAAACTGGAAAATGATAAGGATGAAATTTCTAAACTAACATCAAAAGAATCTGATTTATTAAAACTCTTGTGCCAACATCAAGACAAAGTTATGAAAAGAGATTATGCACTAAAAACAATTTGGAACGATGATAATTATTTTAATGCAAGAAGTATGGATGTATATATTACCAAATTGAGAAAACATTTAAAAATTGACCCAAGAATTAAAATCATTAATAAACATGGAGAAGGTTATAAACTTATTATTGAATAAAAATAAACTATTTCCTTTAAATTAAAAATCAATACTTATGCAAATTGCCCATATAAAATCACGCCAAATATTAGATTCAAGAGGAAACCCTACAGTTGAAACCGATGTTATAACAACAAGAGGAATATTAGGAAGAGCATCTGTCCCATCTGGTGCATCAACCGGAAAATACGAAGCTGCTGAATTAAGAGACCAAGACAAAGGAAAATATCTTGGAAAAGGCGTTCTAAGAGCAGTTTCAAACGTAAACAAAGTTCTCAATGAAGAACTAAAAGGTGAATTTATAACAAACCAAAGCAGTATTGATGCAAAAATGATTCAGATTGATGGATCTGAAAACAAATCTAATTTGGGAGCTAACGCAATTTTAAGTGTATCTCTTGCAGTGGCAAAAACTGCTGCTCTTTCTTCCGGACAATCACTTTACAGATACATTGGAGGAATAAATGCAAATACACTTCCTATTCCAATGATGAATATTTTAAACGGTGGATCTCATGCAGATAACAATTTAGATATTCAAGAATTTATGATTATGCCTGTGGGTGCAAGTAATTTTAAAGATGCTTTAAGAATGGGAACGGAAGTTTTTCACAATTTAAAAATTGTTCTAAAAAAAGAAGGACATTCTATTAATGTTGGAGATGAAGGAGGATTTGCTCCTAATTTAAAATCTCATAACCAAGCACTTGATTTAATATTACAAGCAATTGAAAACGCAGGATATAAAACAGGCGAAGAAATAGTTATTGCTCTTGACGCAGCAGCATCTGAATTTTATAATGAAAAAAAGAAAAAATATCATTTTAAATCTGAAAAAAAATATTTAAGTTCAGAACAACTTGTAAATTATTGGGATAAACTTACCGACAAATACCCAATTGCATCAATTGAAGACGGTTTGCATGAAGATGATTGGGCAGCTTGGACTTTATTAAATGAAAAAATTGGAGATAAAATCCAAATTGTAGGAGATGATTTATTTGTTACAAACCCTAAAAGATTAATTAAAGGAATAAATGAATATGCTGCAAACTCAATACTAATAAAACTAAATCAAATTGGCACACTCACAGAAACAATTAATTGTGTTGATTTAGCTAAAAAAAATGGATATAATACAATAATAAGCCATCGTTCAGGCGAAACAGAAGATACAACAATTGCAGAACTTGCAGTTGCACTTAATACAGGACTTATAAAAACAGGCTCTGCATCAAGAACTGACAGAATAGCAAAATACAATCAACTTTTAAGAATTGAAGAAGAATTAGGTGCTTCGGCAAGATTTGGGCTTATTTAAAAAAAATTAAACTATAACACTTTTCCTTAAAACTTCTTTAAAGGATTTATCATTTAACATTAAAATATGTTCAACTAACCATTTTCTTAAAAATTCTGCAAACTTATATATTTCTATAATATCAGCTTCTTGTTTTGTTTTAATAAGCTCATTAATTTTTTCAGTTAGAATATTTTCATCTTTATAATATTTTTCAATAATATCTTCTGAATAAATATTCTTTTCGCAAACTAAGTGATATTCATAATATGCCTTCAATTCTTTTAGAATATCAAATAACAAATCATCCTTTGCATTAAAATCTACAGAAAATAATTCAACAAAAAATAGGTTCATTTTTTTAAATAATACCATATGTTGTTTATCTATTTCTTCAATTCCTGTTTCATATGTCTTTTTCCAATTTATATAATTCATCTTTCTTGTTTTTTAAATTTAAATCTGTAACACAACCGCATCAAGTACTACATTGACACAAAAAATTAAAAAGGGTTGCATCTACAACCAACAAACTGACTTTATGTCTTATTTGTTGCCTAATTTACAGTATTATATCGATAAATATGCCT
>CAMZKV010000063.1 GCA_947311445.1 uncultured Chlorobiota bacterium
CTGAAATTGTTTAAAATGACTAATTTTTAGTCAACCAATTTCAGGAATTGACAGTATAAAGTTAAAACTTAACATGTATTTATTAAAGATGCACGGGAAAAACTCATTTTTAGTCATGTCTTTTGGTGTTAAAATGTTTGTAGTGGGTTTTTAGCTTTACTAAGTCTTTGGATCCATGTATTTAAATTTTATAATTAGCTGATATTGAGTAGCTTACCTGTTTGTTTGTAGTTGCAATGCTTGTTTTGTTCTGCAAATAGGAACATTTACTGTTCTAATTTTCAGAAGTCCCTATAAATAATTTTTCCAAATAATGATATTCAATTCCAAAAAGTTGTTTTATACTATTTATTTTATTTAGAAGTTCTAGTTTTTTTACTTTGTTATTATGTTTAGTTCCTATAATCATTGTGTTTTTTGGAGTGTGTTCGTCGGAAATAAATTCAAATACTTTTGTTTTGTATCCGTGTGATTCTAGAATTAAGGCTCTTAGTCCATCCGTAATTATTACAGCTTGTTGTTCTTTTAAAATACCGTGTTTAAAAATAGATGCCATTTCATTTGTAACATTAAATTGTTTACGAATTTGTTTTTGGCAACAAGGAGCAACAATTATTAATGATGCATTTGATTTTATACCTTTAAAAATTGCTTCATCAGTTGCAGTATCGCATGCGTGAAGTGCAATTAAGATGTTAATTTTTCCCGTTTCAGTTTGTTCAATTGTTCCTTGTTTGAAGTTTAGATTTTTAAAACCTATTTTTTTTGCAAGTATGTTTGATTTTTCTACTAAATCTTCACGGAACTCAATTCCTGAAATGTGAATATTTAATCCTAAATTATTTTTAAGAAAATCGTATAGAGCAAAGGTTAGGTATCCTTTTCCCGACCCCATATCAACAATTTTTATTTCTTTTTTATTTTTTAAAGAAGGTAGTAAACTTTCAATAATTTCAAGATATTTGTTGATTTGCCGATATTTATCGTGCATATCTTTTTTTATTTTGAACTCTTTTGTTGTAATGCCTAATTTTTGTAGATATAAGTTGTTTTTTAATAATATTCTTTGTTTTTTAATTTTGTCATGATTAAAATTTACTACTGTAAAAGTTGGTTCTGAGATTTTAATTTTTGAATTGTTTTTTTTATTTGTAAAAAGTTGAATTGTTTCTTTTGTTGTAAATAAATCTGCATTAAAAAAGTCTTTTTCTAAAAGTTTTTCTATTTCCTTTATTCCATCTTCAATATTAAAGTTTTTTGTTTTATCGTTTGTGTTATGTGTATAAATAAAACTTAGTTTAGTTTGGTCTTTTATTTTTGAAATTTTCACAGTAATCTTTTTCAAATCTGAACTTTTATTTCTTATTTTATTTAAAATTAATTTTACAAGTTCCTGATTATCAATAGATAAGTTTAGTTTTTCTTTAAATATTTTTTTTTGATTTGTTGACATAAATAATTTATTGTTTAAATGTATTTGTAGCTGTTGCTTGTGCAGTAGGCATTACCAATATTTCATTTATATTAACATGAGCAGGACGGCTTATAACAAATTCTACTGTATCTGCAATATCTTTGGCGAACAAAGGAGTAAAACCTTCGTAAACTTTATCTGCATCTTTTTTGTTTCCTAATCTTACTTCTGAGAATTCGGTGTTTACCATTCCGGGGGCAATTGATGTAACTTTAATTCCATGAGCAAGCATATCAATTCTCATACCTTTTGTAATAGCTTCAACTGCATGCTTTGTTCCGCAATAAACATTACCTTTTCCATATGTTTCTTTTCCTGCAATTGAGCTGATGTTTACAATATGCCCTTTTTTATTTGCTACCATAATTGGCATAATTTGTTTTGAAATGTATAATAATCCTTTTATGTTTGTATCAATCATTTGTTCCCATTTATCAATATCTCCTTCTTGGATGTCTGATAATCCAGATGCAAGACCGGCATTGTTAATCAGTAAATCAATATTTTTCCAACTTTTTGGTAGGTTTTGAATTTGTTTTTCTGTTTCTTTTCTGTCTCTTATGTCAAAGTTTAATTTTAGAACTTTCACGTTTCGGATTTCTTTTTCTAAATCATTAAGTCTGTTTGCACGTCTTCCGGTAATAATTATGTTGTAATTGTTTTTTGCAAGCATTTTTGCACATGCTTTTCCTATTCCCGATGTTGCTCCCGTTATTATTGCTGTTTTTGTTGTCATTATAAAGTTTTTTGTAATGTTTTTTCCAATTCTGCAGGGTTTAACTCTTTTCCTATAATCTTGCCATGTTTATCAAGCAAATAATTTATTGGAAATTTTCTTATTCCATATAGTTTTACAACATCAGAATCTAAGCCTTTAATGTCTGATACACAAATCCAATTAATTTTATCTGCGTCAATTACTGATTTCCATTGTTTTTTGTTTCTTTCCAACGAAGCCTGAAATATTTCAAAACCTTTTTGATTATATTTTTTATAAATTTTCACAAATTGAGGATTTCTACTTCTGCTTGTTCCGTGCCACGAGGCACCAAAGTCTAATAAAACATATTTGCCTTGTAATGAAGATAATGAAATGTTTGTTCCTGATGTGTCGGGCAATGAAAAATCAGGGGCTTGCATTCCTATTTGAGTTTTTTTTCTTATTTCAATTTTGTCTGTTAATTCTTTGAAATAAACAGATGTTTTTACGGTATCTTTAAAGTTGTTTTTTAGTTTTTCGAGTTCATCTAAGGAGAGAAAATCTGCTAAACTTCTTGATGCAATAAAAGTTGATACAAAACTGTTATTATTTTTATTTACATATTCTTTAATAAAATTTATTTGCTCATTTGAAACGTAATTAAAGTCGGTTTCTAATTTTGATAATAATGCTGTATCGTTATTGGACATAGCAATATCTTTTTGTTCATAAATTTTACTTTGTTTGTTTTCAAAAACAATATTGTTTTCTAGAAAAGAAACATATTCGGCATGTGTTTTAGAACCTTGAACTTCTATGTTTCCTTGATTGTTGTAATCTGCATTTATCTGAATATTATTAGGTTCTGCAAAGAACTCAATTATAACTTTCCCATCATCAATAATTAAGTAATATAATTCAGGGTTTTGAATTTTTACGTGTTTAAATTTGAATTGACTTTTTGTCATGAAAACAGAATCAAGCGGAATTAGTTTTCCTTCATAGTATTTGCTTAGAACTACTTTCCCTTCAAAATATCCGGTTATATATCCTTTTATTAAATAGTCTTTATTTTTTTTATCAGTTTCTTTGCAAGAAAGCATGAATATAATCGGGATTAGTATTATAGATAATTTTTTCATCATAAATGTTTAATTTTTTAGACTGCAAAGATAATTTATTTTTAGAATTCATTAAATTTTTAAAACTTCGCAGTCTGAAAAAAAAAGATGAAAGATATTTTTGAAAATGGAAAAAAGTTACCTTTAATTCAAGAGTTTTATACAATTCAAGGGGAGGGTTATCATACAGGTAAGGCAGCGTATTTTATACGTATTGGTGGTTGTGATATTGGCTGTAGGTGGTGTGATACTAAGATTTCTTGGGATTTGGATATTCATTCGCTTGCAAATACTGATGATATTATTGAAAAAGTAAAACAATCAGAAGCAAAATCAATTGTTGTTACAGGTGGAGAGCCATCTACTTATGATTTAAGTTACTTGTCTGAAAAAGCAAAAGAAAATAATATTGAAACTTTTATTGAAACAGCTGGAGTTAATGAATTAACCGGTAAATGGGATTGGATTTGTTTGTCTCCCAAAAAGCAAAAACCTCCGGTTGCTTCTGTGTTTAAAAATGCAGATGAGTTGAAAGTTATTATTTTTAATGTTGAAGATTTTGATTGGGCAGAAGAATGTTCAAAAATGGTTTCGGGGAATTGCAAGTTGTATTTACAACCGGAATGGAGTAGGAAAGATGTTAATACTGCAAAGATTGTAAACTATATAAAATCTAATCCGAAATGGAGTTTGTCTGTTCAGCTGCATAAGTATTTGTTTATTCCTTAGAAATAGATTTTGCAAAATTGAGTAAGAATTATATTAGATTAAAAAAGGCTGTTGAAATTTCAACAGCCTTTTTAAAGTTAAAAATTTTAAGAATTATTTTTTTCCGAGATATTCTGCAATTCCTACTTGCGTAGCAACAAGACCTTCGTCTCCTGATTTCCAGTCTGCAGGACAAACTTCTCCATTTTTTTCAAAATATTGTAGAGCGTCAATCATTCTTAAAGTTTCGTTAATGCTTCTTCCAAGTGGCATATTGTTAACAACTTGGTGTTGAACTGTTCCTTCTTTGTCAATTAGGAATAAGCCTCTGTATGCCATTGGTGTTCCGTTGAAAATCATTTTATAATCATCTGAACCTTCTTCAAAGTCAAATTCTCCTGCAAGAACATCGTAATCCATAGAAATTGTTTTGCTTTGATCCGCAACAAGAGGATATTTTACTCCTTTAATTCCACCATCGTTTAGTTCTGTTTGTAGCCATTTCCAGTGAGAAAATTGAGAATCTGTAGAAACTCCAATTACTTGTACATTTCTTTTGTCAAATTCGTCCATTTTTTCTTGGAAAGCAATAATTTCCGTAGGACATACAAAAGTAAAATCTGCTGGGTAGAAGAAAAGGACAACATATTTTTTTCCTATATAATCTTCTAATTTGAATGCATCAATCATCTCGCCACCGTTTGAAACTGCCGGTGCGGTAAATAAGGGTGCTTTTTTGCCTGTTAAAACTGCCATAATTTATATTTTTTAAAGTTTTTTTGTGAATAAAATAATTAAGGATACAAAGGTATGAAATTATTCTTATTTAGAAAAAATATAAATAAGAATAATTCTGATAAACTTTTTTATTTTAAATTTCTTGATAATATATTTTTGAAAGTATCTGTGTTTAAAGGTTTTATTATGTAATCGTCAAAAACTTTTTTATACTTTTCTATCTCATTAACTGTGGCATTTGCAGTATAGGCAATAATAGGTATTGACTTTAGTTTTTCATTTTGTTTAATTATTTTTGCTGCTTCATATCCGTTTAATTCCGGCATTTGAATGTCCATTAAAATAATGTCAGGGGTAAATGTTTTTAACATTTCAATGGCTATTTTTCCGTTCTCAGCTTCTCTTAATTCTGTGCCTTCATTTTTTAGAAGTTCTGAAACTACTGCTCTATTTATCATATTATCTTCTGCATAGAGTATTTTTATTCCTTTAAGTGTAACAGAAGCAGTTGAATCTATTGTTTTTTTCTTTTTTATTTGGGTATTGGATATTTTTACATCCGATAATTTAAGTATAAATTCTGTTCCAATTCCCTCTTTGCTTTTAACGGATAATGTACCGTTCATTAGTTTTGTAAGTTTTTTAGAAATCGTAAGTCCAAGACCTGTTCCTCCATATTTTTTAATGTTTTGACCATCTACCTGTCCAAATTCTGAGAAAATAAGTTTGATTTGATTTTTAGGAATTCCAATTCCTGAATCTTTTACAATAAAAAATAGGTCTATGTAATCAGTCCCTATAATTGACTCTTGATATAAGATATTCATAGAAACCGAACCTTTATTAGTAAATTTTAAAGCATTTCCTATTAGGTTTATTAAAATCTGTCTTGTTCTTGTACTATCAATAAGAACTGTTTTGGGTATATCAGGTTCAATATTGATATTAAAATTAAGATTTTTACTTTTAGCTATTTGATAGAAGATTATATATATTTCGTTTGATAATTCTCTAATATCAGTATTGTTTTTACTGATTATCATTTTGCCAGCATCTATTTTTGATAAGTCTAATATATCATTAATAAGGCTTAATAAAACATTACTGCTAACAAGAATATTGTTTGCAAATGATTTGTCTTCTTCTTTTGTTAATCTTTCTTTTAAGATTCCGGAAAATCCAATAATTGAATTTAGAGGAGTTCTAATTTCGTGACTCATGTTTGATAGAAAGTCGCTTTTAATTTTGTTTGCTTTATCTGCTTCTAATTTTGCTATTATTAAATTTGCGTTTAAGGTTTTATGTGCTTGAATCATAGCATTAATTGAATTGTTTTTTTCAATAAGTTGATTCTCTTTTTCTTTTATGTGTTCAATATTTTTTGCTAAGCACACAATACCTTCTAATTTGCGTGATTTGTTATACATGGCATTTGAAGAAAACAAAACTGTTATATTTTTATTCTTTTTAGTAGTTAGTATTCTTTCTTCATTTTTAAAAAGATTATTTTTTGAATTTTTTACAAATCTAGTTTTATCAAAATCTTCAATTAAATTACTTATATCCATTCCAATAAGTTCCTCATTATGATAAGATAATATTTCTTCTGTTGAATTATTTGTTTTTTTTATAATGCAATTCTTATCAGTTACAATAAGCATATCTGACATTGACTTGTATATATTGTCGAGAAATTCCTTTGATACGGTTGAGTTCTTAAGTTCTTCTCTGAGCATACTTAATCCTGAAAACACACTTTTGAAAATGCTATTTTTCTTAACTAATTTAGACTTGGGTTTCTTAAATTCTAATGAAGCTAGTGATATAATTTCTTTTTCTATATTTTTTATTTCAACATCAATGTCTTTTTTTAAATATAGGTGTTTGGATAATTCTTTTGATAATTTATTAAGATTAATTATACTATTGATATCCTCAGGAGTATCTTTGGTAATAATATTATTAAGAATTAATTTATTTAGAAGACTATTCTGCATCAATTTAGTTAAGTTTATTATGAAATGTTTTTGGCTTTATGTTTTAGGAGCCATTTAATTGCTTTTTCTTCATTTGTAAAAAGTTTTGTTGGATAATCCGGTTTGTTTACATATGTAAGAAAATTGCCAATTATTCTATTTGTTTTTGAGATTGTTTTATACGCAACAGCTTTTACGTTCATTGATGCTTCTTTGGATTTTAAAAATTCTCTTGCTTCGTAACTGATTGATTGTCCTTTGCTTATGTCAACCAATATGAGGTTTTCTTTATTAAAATGCTTTTTTGCAATTTTAATAATTTCTTTCAGGTCAGATAAATTTACTTCAATATTTTCAAAGAATTCTTGTATGGAGATTCCGTCACTTCTTGTCCATATTTTAGCAGTTCTTGTTTTAAATACTTGTTTTTCCATAGTTTATTTTTTATAAAGTTATACCATATTTGATATTTTTTCAAGTTTGTAATTGTCATCGATTTGTATAAATGCTTCTTGCGGTTTTGCAATTGCACCAATTCGTGTTTTTTCAAAGGATGCAGTTAACCCAAATAATATTTTTTCTTTTTTTAATTTATTAGCCCTTTTAATTACACGGTATAATAATTGTCTGTAATTTGAGTAAGTTTTCAAGTATTGATAGTCCAAAGCAGCAAACATTGGGATATAATTTTTTTTGGACTTATAGCAAATGCCCGCGGCAATTATTAATGGGTTTTTTGATTTTTGTTCTTCATTGTTAATCTTTAAAATAATAAATTCAAAATTGGAATTATTTAAAGAGTTTTTAAAAAACTTAAAAGGTAATGCAAAAAGATTTAAGTCCAAATTAGAAGATTGAACATTTAAATACAAATTGTAAATACGCTTAAGTTCTTCCTCACTAACATTGTTTTTATATTCGACAGTATAGAGATTCTTGAATTTAAGAACATTATCTTTGAAATGTTTTCTAGATTTCTTAGATAAATTTTTTAAGAAATCATCAAAATTATTCCATGTTAAATCTTCAATAATATTTGTGTCAGGAAGTGTGAAATTAATAAAACCTTGACCAAATAAATAATCTTTAATACTATCGTTCTTGTTGAAGTCTCTAATAACTATTTGAGTTGCTTTTGTTTTTGTTTTTATTTCTTGTACTTTTTCAAGCATAATATCCATAGCTTCCTTCCAATAAGGAGAGTTTTTGTCAATATATAAATGTTTTCCTTCTGTTACCATGGCTCCCATTGTAATTGTTTTTGAAGTTAAATAATAAGGGTCTTCTTTCCTTTTTTCTTCAATTTTTTTAGATACTTCTGCAGGTGCAAGCATATCATCTTTCCAAATACATTCTGTAAAAAATGTTGCTAAAACAGGCTTGTTATTATTATCAGTTATAATAAAATAATGAAACTTCCAATTATCTCTTTTATCAGGATTGTTTTTAAAAGTTTCTTCAAGAAATAATAATCCATCATAATCAAATATTCCATTATCTCCAAGAAGACTATTCCAAAGTTTTCTATCTATATTTTTTATAGTATACGAGTAATTTACACTTATTGTTTCAGATAATAAAGTTTTTTTTAAAAGATTTTTATTAATACTGCCAAATTTTGGTTTTATTATGCCTTTAAAGTCTCTGTATATTTTTTCTAAACTATAGTTTTCTTCTTCTAGAACTTTAGGAAATAATTCTGTAATTGTTTCAATTAGACCTAAAATGTCATGTTTTTTTTGATTTGTTGTAATTGAAAATCTTAGTCCTGTTGATCTAACAGGAACAGCAGGGAAACAAGCTAAGTTTACAAAGTATCCACTATCCATTAGCTTTTTAGTTATGTTTTGTCCTACTCTTAGTAGTCCAACACCAATAAAAAATATTGGGGTTTCATTTTCAGTATATAATGGGAGATTGGTTTTTGCAAGAAGTTTATTACAATAATCTATATTTTCTTTTAGTTTGTTTTGAAGTTTGTATATTTCGGGACTTAAATGTATTTTAGCTGATGCAATCCCTGCACCTATCATAGAGGGTGCTGAGGGACCTGAGAAAACAATTGAGCCTCCAACAACACTAATTCTTCTTTTTAGTTCTTTATTAGGAAAAACAATTACTCCTCCGCCAGAACCAAAACCTTTGCTCAGAGATAATGTCATAACCATTTTTTCATGCAATTTTGTAGAAGAAAGTACCCAACCTTTCCCATTTTTCCCCGACCAACTCATTCCGTGAGCATCGTCAATAAAAGAGTGGAAATTATGATATTTGTCAAGTAATCTGTTGATATCATCAAGAGGAACAGTGTCTCCATACATCGAATATATCCCATCAGCTAAATACCATATTTTAGTGTATTTATTTAAGTTGGATTTTATATAGTCTTCAAGGATGTCCATTCTATTATGTCTTAAAATAATCAATTTACTTCCTGCTGCTTTACAGATTTGAACAGGATTTTGGACTGTAAAATGTACATGATGGTCTATAATTACAAGATCATCCTTTTCAATTAATGATGGTAGTAGAGATAAGTTTGCTAGTGTAGTAGATGGGGTTATTAAAACAGGATAACCATAAATTTCTTCCATTAAATCTTCTAAATATCTATCTGATGCTAACGAAAGATATGGTCTTGATGAAGGGAAATAAGTGCCATAATTTTTAATAGCTTCAATTGCTCCTTGTTTTAGTTTTGGGTGATGCTCCAAATCCAAATAACTGTAGGAAGCAAAGTTTTTACAAACTCTCCCTTTTATTTGTATTGTTTTGTTGTCAATTGTTTTGTTTTCAACACTTATGTGCCCAAGGTCTTTTTTTATACTGCTAGTTATAACTTCATCAACAGTATCTGCAATGTTAGGATGTTTAATTTTTGCCATGAGTTTTGTTTTTAATAAAAAAACTCCTAAAATACAATTTATTTTCTTGTTTTATTTAAAATATTGCATCTTTTTTATGTTTTTTTTAAATTTTTGTCTTGTTTATAATTTTTTTTTACATTTGTTTGTGATTGATGGTAGATTGTTATGTTGTGATTTTTATATTTAGAAGTTCCCTTTAGTAAAAAATAGATTAACAATGAAAAAATGTAATAAGGTAATATTATCGATAGCATATTTTCCGCCAGTTCAATATTTTGCTGCAATTTTTAATTGTGATGAAATAATTATTGAACAAAATGAAAATTTTACAAAACAAACATACCGAAACAGATGTGAAATTTTATCGGCAAACGGAAGCCAAACTTTAAGTGTTCCGGTTGAAAAAATCTCCGGAGAAAAGCAAAAGATTAAAGATGTGAAAATTGATTATAAAAATGATTGGCAAGGAGTTCATTTGAAAAGCTTACAAGCATCATATCTATCTTCGCCATTTTTTGAACATTATATTGATGCTTTGTTGCCATTTTTTGAAAAGAAATATACATTTTTGTTTGATTATAATTTTGAAATAATAAAAACATTGCTTAATGAATTGCAGATAAATAAAACAATAAGTTTCAGCAAAGAATATAATTTGGAATATAATTTTTGTGATTATAGAAATTCAATTCATCCAAAAAAAAAATTTCAAAAAAAAGAGAAGCATTTCATTGCAAAAAACTATGTTCAAGTATTTTCTGAGAAATATGGTTTCGTTTCAAATTTATCAATATTGGATTTGCTTTTTAATGAGGGGCCAAATTCGGAATTATTTTTAAAATATAATAGATGAACATAAACAAAGATTATTGGGATGAAAGATACAAAAATGGAAGTATTGGGTGGGATATTGGTTATGTCTCTACGCCTTTGAAAGAATATTTTAACCAACTAAGGGACAGAAATATGAAAATTTTAATTCCCGGAGCTGGAAATGGATATGAAGCATCATATCTTTATAATTTGGGCTTCAGTAATGTTTTTTATTTGGATTATTTGCCGGAAGCAATTAAAAGTTTCAAGAAAATTAATCCTTACTTTCCTGAAAATAGAATTTTAAAAGAAGATTTTTTTGAACATAAAGGAATATATGATTTGATTATTGAGCTTGCATTTTTTACATCAATTATACCTGAAAAGAGGGGAGAATTAGCAAAAAAAATGCGAGATTTATTAAAACCCGGAGGGAAATATGTAGGTTTGTTTTTTAATCATGAGTTTAAATTAAATCATCCACCATATGGGGCAATGAAAGAAACTTACCTTGAACTTATAAAAGATTTATTTGAAGTTAAAATATTTGAAACTGCATATAATTCAATAAAACCAAGAAAGGGGAGAGAACTTTTTTTTATTTTTAAAAAGATTTAAAAGTATTACTTCCTTTTGAAAATCTGTTCTCTGCGTTCAATTCTTTTGGTTTTTCTTTTTTTACGCTTTCTTTTACGTTTAATTTTTTTGAATAGGTTCTGCTTTATAAAAACATATCTTACAGAAATTCCTGATTGACTGTACCATGTATTTTCTCCACCTGATAGGTTAAATGCCGGTTTATAATCATAAGAAATAGCAAATCGTGCAATTGTAAATTCAATACCTCCTATTGCACTTATCCCATGTGGAGCCTTAAATGTAGAATTATTACTTGTTAGATATCCTTTGTGAAAACCAGCTCCGAGATACACATTTAATCTTTTTGAAATAATAGGGTAGTGTTGTTCAAGCAAAGCTGAAAGCATTAGTTCTTCTCTGAACAAACTTGATTGGAATATTGCTTCGCCTGTTGTGTGTTTTAATAATCTTTGCTGAAAAGTGATACCCCAATCTGTTCCAAGCCTAACACCTCCGGCCGTAAAATAAGATTGAGAAAAAGAATTTAAGTTTAGTAAAGCAAGAAAAACAATAAAAAATATTTTCTTATTTGAAGAATAATATTGCATAAACAAATATTTTAGAGTTAAACGCATTATTTCTCATAAAAGTGCATTTCTTTCATATATTTCCATGCTTTTTCAGGAACAAAAAAACGAATGTCTTTTTTGTCTTTTATTGCCTTACGAATAAATGTTGCAGAAATTTCCATTTGAGGAGCTTCAACAATAGAAATATTTTGAACTTCTATAAATTTAGAAGCATCAAAATTAGGACGAGGATATACATAAATCCGGTGATTATCAGCAATTTGCTGTGAATTTTTCCATTTATGGAAACTTTTTAAATTATCACTACCCATTATTAATGAGAATTCTTTTTCGGGGTATTTTTCTTTAAGATATGTTAAAGTATCAATTGTGTAGGATGGCTTTGGCATTTTAAATTCAATATCGCAAGCGTGATATTTATTTGTATCACCAATTGCTTCTTTTACAAGTGCAAGTCTGTGATAATCTTCAAGCAAACTTGCTTTTTCTTTAAACGGATTTTGTGGACTTACAACAAAAAAAATCTGTTCCAAACCTGTAAATTCTAAAATGTAATTTGCAATTATTAAATGTCCGTTATGAACAGGATTAAATGAGCCGAAAAACAGGCCAACTTTGTGTTTTTTATATTTATCTGCATCACTTGCATCTGGTATTAAAATGTCTTTTATTGTTTTTTCTAATTCCATTTTTTCTTGTATTAAATATAATGAACTTAAATTAAAAAATTATAATAGTTATCAGTATTAACGATGTTCATTTCTTTTACATTATACGCCTTTAAAAATGTTTTAGAAAAAATCGTTTTCTTTTTCGGATTATATTTTAGCTCAAAAGCAGATATTTCGTTATTTCTTTCTTCAATATAATCGATTTCCTGTTGTTGTGTTGTTCTCCAAAAAAATTGTTTCGCTGTTTTTTTTTCGTAAGCCAGACATTTATATCTTTCAGAAATAAAATAATTTTCCCATAATGCTCCTTTGTCGGTTCTTAAATCTATATCTTTATAATCGGAAATCAGGGCATTTCTTATTCCGTTATCAAAAAAATAAATTTTACGACCTTTTTTAAGCTCGTTTCTTACATTTCTGCTTAATGAACGTAATCTGAAAATTACAAATGTTTGCTCTAAAAGTTGAATATATCTTTGAACGGTTTCGATATTTGCCCCTACCGTTAAAGCAAGTTCCGAATAATTTGTTTCCGAACCTATTTGCAAAGCCAATGCTTCCAATAATTTTTCCAATAATTCGGGTTTTCGCAAATCTTTAATACTGAATACATCTTTAAATAAATAGCTGTTTGCCAAATTGTCTAAAATTGTATCTTCGTTTCCGGGGTTATTTACTACATCAGGATAAGAACCGTATATCAATCGTCTTTTTAGTTGCATTTTTTCATCGAGAACAGACTGATTATCAGAAAGTTCTCCAAATGAAAAAGGTAATAGTTTAAATTCAATTTTCCTGCCTGTTAAGGGCTCGTTTATTTCATTTGATAATTCAAAAGCAGTGGAACCGGTGGCTATAAATTGAATATCCGGATTTGTATCAATTAAAATTTTTAATATTAAACCTATATTTTTTACTCTTTGGGCTTCGTCAATTACTATTAGTTTTGAGTTCCCTATTAATAAATCGGTATTTTTTGAATTTATTCCTTCCAGCAAAACTCTTATTTCTTTATCATCACAATTAAGATATGCCGATTTTTCGGAAACACTCTCGATAATATGCTTAACCAAAGTGGTTTTTCCGGTTTGCCTCGCACCGTATATTATAAGAACTTTCTTTTTAAATAAAAACTTTAAAATTCGGTTTGTAATTTTTCTTTGTATCATAACAGTTACAAAAATATAATATTTTTCGGTTATAACAAAGAAAAACCATAATAATTTACGGTTGTGTCGTAAAATTATTATGAATTTTGCATTGCAATAATGCAAAAACCTGTCGGTGTAGCTTTGAGCTACACCGACAGTTTTTTTTAGGACAAATTCATACTTTGTTAAAATTTGCAAAAAACCGCTGTCAGGTCATAAAGACACTGACAGGGTTTTTATTTCTTTTTATTTTACTCTAAAATCAAACATCAATTTATCTTCCATATATCCTTTTAAATTGTCGCCAATTTTAACCTCTCTTACTCCTGCGGGTGTTCCTGTAAAGATTAAATCTCCAATTTTTAATGGAAAATATTGCGATACATAACTTATAAGTTTATCCACAGAAAAAATCATATCTTTTGTGTTGCCGGCTTGAACAACTTCTTCGTTAAGCTCTAACTTAAAGTTTATGTAATTGGGCAAATCGTCTTTATTCACAAAGGTATCCGACAATGGTGCAGAATATTGAAATGCTTTTGCAATTTCCCAAGGATGTCCTTTTGCTTTGCATTCTCTTTGCAAATCTCTTGCAGTGAAGTCTATTCCAAGTCCTATCTCTGAATAATAACGGTGGGCAAATCTTTCTTCTATATGTTTTCCTACACGATTTATTCTTATAACAACTTCCGTTTCATAATGTATTTCTTTTGAAAAGTCAGGATAAAAAAATGGTCTGTTCTTGCTTAATATTGAAGTTTGTGGCTTCATAAAAAACATTGGCTTTTTTGGTAGCGGATTATTTAACTCTTTGGCGTGGTCGGCGTAATTTCTGCCTATGCAAATTATTTTCATATTATATAGTGTTATTGGGTTATAGGGTTATTGGGTTATAGGGTTTTAGTGTTATTGGGTTATTGGGTTTTAGGGTTTTAGGGTTTTAGGGTTTTATGAATAATGAAACTAACAAAATATCTAAATAAAAAATTAATGTTATCGTGACACGTTAAAACGTGTCACGATTTAAGGCAAATTAATACTTTTAACAAATTTTAACAAAGTGTGAGTTTGCCCTGTTAGATGTTATAGTTTATATCTTTCTTTGTCTTTTTTTTCTAAATACTTTTTTAATCCTACAATCATTTTTGATAATTCAACAAGCTTTGTTCTAGAAAAATTCAAATCGTCTTCATTAATATATTTACGTCTAAATGAAATTTCAGAACAAACAACGCATTCTCTTAGTGAACCTTTATAGATTTTATAATATCTTGTAAACAAAGGATAAGTTTCTCCATATCCTTCACCTAAATTTAAAGCCATTGAGGTTGCTGCTCTTCTCCATTGTGATGTTAAGCCAAATAACTCATGTTTAGGAAATATTTCAGTTTTATCATAAACCCAATCAATATAGTCAAGTGTTTTTTTGTACAAATCTAAACTTTCAAAATCAAAA
>CAMZKV010000064.1 GCA_947311445.1 uncultured Chlorobiota bacterium
ATATTTGAGTTAAAAATTGTTACGTCATTAATCTTCTTATAAGACGAATTTTCTCCTATGAAGTAAGTGTCAGAAATTTCAATTTTATCAGTGTTTAAAACAACAATTCCAAAACCACATGATAGGTATGCAGTGTCTCCGTAGAAAGAAATTTTATTTAAAGTTTTATTATGACTTATCTGTTTTCTTTTTATTTCAGATAAATTATAAACAGTATTGTTTTTAACAACATCAATGTTTGAGTTTTTATATGCAATAATTAAAGTTTTATTTGATTTGTTATAGGCTATTGTTTGTATTTCACTGTCAGACAGACCATTAATTTTCGAAAGATTTTCAAGAGAGCCTTCTGTTTTATCATAAGAAAATAATGCTAATTCTCCTGCAACATAAACCTTGTCTCCTGCATCAGCAACACAACTTGCGTTTCGGTAGGAAAAATGTTCTCTCCATTGTCCTATCTCTATTTGAGAGAATGAGGAAAGATTAAAAAGAAACAAAATTGTAGATGTAATTAAGGTTCGAGTAAAATTCATTGCTTAAATTTATCTGATTATATAATAATAATCTTAACGAAAAAACGATTATAAAATTGTTTAAAAACTTTTCAAAAAATCAGCTAATTTTTTTGTTGCAATTCCTCTGTGGCTAATTTTATTTTTAATTTCAGAAGATAGTTCAGCAAAAGTTTCTTTGTAATTTTCCGGTTGAAAAATTGGGTCATAACCAAAACCCAATTTCCCTTTTTTCTTTGTCAATATTTTTCCTTTTATAATTCCTTCAAATTGATGCTCTTTCCCATTAATAATTAAAGATATAACTGTTTTAAATTGAGCGTTTCTATTTTTAGTTCCTTCAAGTTTTTTTAGAACTTTTTTTACATTATCATCAAATGAACAGTTTTCTCCTGCATATCTTGCAGAATATACTCCCGGTTCACCGTTTAAAGCATCAATTTCAAGACCTGTATCATCAGCAAAACAGTTCAATTTATATTTTTTATAGATATAATGTGATTTTTGAGAAGCATTTCCTTCAATTGTGTTTTGTGTCTCGGGTATGTCTTCAAAACATTCTATGTCTTTAAGGCTTACAATCTTAAATCTTTTATTTATTATTTTTGTAACTTCTTCAAGTTTATGTTTGTTGTTTGTTGCAAATATTAGTTTCATTCAGTAGTTGAAAGTTAAAAGTTGAAAGTTAAAAGATGAAAGTTTTGGCGTTATTTTAGACATTATTTTCCGGTATGACCGAAGCCTCCTACTCCTCTTTCTGTTTCGTTTAAGCTTTTAACCTCAATTAATTCGGCTTTTTCGTGTTTAGCAATAATCATTTGGCAAATACGTTCACCGTCTTTTATTACAAAATCTTCTGATGATAAGTTAATTAAAATGATGCCTATTTCACCTCTGTAGTCTGCATCAATGGTTCCGGGTGTGTTAAGAACTGTAATACCGTGTTTGTAAGCTAAACCGCTTCGGGGACGAATTTGAGCTTCATGTCCTTCGGGAAGTTCTATAAACAGCCCGGTTTTTATTAATATCCTTTCAAGAGGTTTTAATGTTACGGGTTTGTCAATGTTTGCTCTTAAATCCATACCTGCCGAAAGCATTGTTTCATAGGCGGGAAGCTGATGTTTTGATTTGTTTACGATTTTTATTTTCATTTTTCATATATGTTAAAAAAAACCAAATATGAGAAAAAAAATTTTATAAAATGGAATGAAATTACGTTATTTGTTATTTAATTTTAAATTTTTACTAAATAATTAAATAATGACAGACAAAATAGTACAATCATTACGAGAATCGAAGGGAACACGGTGGACAGCATTGATATTAGCCTCTTTATCTATTTTCGGAGCATATTATTTTAATTATGCTTTATCCTCAATTAAGCCAATGCTAGAAAGTATTCTAGGTTGGAACAGTGAAGATTTTGGGACATATACCTCTGCTTATGCTTGGTTTAATGTGTTTTTATTTATGTTAATTATCAGCGGTTTTATTCTTGATAAATTAGGGATAAGAAAAACCGGTTTAGGAGCCACAATTGTTATGTTTTTAGGAACAGCTTTAAACTATTGGGCAGTTAAACATCAATTTCCGGAAGGTGCAGTAATTAATATTCCACTTCTTGGAGCAATGAAAACACAAGTTTTTCTTTCCTCAATAGGTTTTGCCATTTTTGGAGTTGGAACGGAAGCAATTGGAATAACAATTTCGAAAGCAGTTGTAAGATGGTTTAAAGGAAAAGAAATGGCACTTGCAATGGGTATGCAAATGTCTATCGCTAGATTAGGAACTCTGCTTGCTCTTGCAATTTCATTGCCTCTTGCAAAGAATTTTACTGTAACTGCTCCTATTTTGTTTGCATTAATTGTTATGATAATGGGTGTTGTCTCGTTTACTCTTTTTTCAATTTTAGACAAAAAACTTGACAAATCTGAAGAAAGTACAAAAGAAGAAGTTTCAAGTGATGATGAGTTTAAAATAAAAGATATTTTATTAATTATAGGAAACAAGGGCTTTTGGTATATAGCAATATTATGTGTATTGTTTTACTCTGCAGTTTTCCCATTTTTATTTTATGCAACAGATTTAATGATTAATAAATATAATGTTAGTCCATATCTTGCAGGAACAATTCCTGCATTATTGCCTTTTGGAACTCTTTTTCTTACTCCTTTATTTGGAGGTATTTATGATAAATATGGAAAGGGAGCAACAATTATGATTGTTGGTTCATTGATTTTAATTTTTGTCCATGGAATATTGGCTATACCATCAGTAACTCTATGGTGGATTGCTGCTGTAATGGTAATTATTTTAGGAATAGGTTTTTCTTTAGTTCCTTCTGCAATGTGGCCTTCTGTTCCAAAAATTATTCCTGAGAAACAATTAGGAACTGCATATGCAGTAATTTTCTGGATACAAAATATTGGTTTATTATTTATACCTTTAATATTAGGGTCTGTCCTAAATTCTACAAATCCTGATGTTTCTCCTAATAAAATTGTTGTAAAGACTGCTATTGAGAAAGTTTTTAAGGAGGTATTAACTGCTGATAATTTTACTGGAAAAGATATTGATAAAGCCGTTGAAAAAGCAACTGGAACAGCTGTGGACTCTATTGTTCAGTATGCTGATTATGTTCCTGTTACTATTAAGGAAGTTAATACGGAAAATGTGCAAAATGAGATTTATACAAATATTTCTAAGGAAATGAGCAAAGTTAACTTTTCTGAAAAGAAGGAATATGTATTAAAAAATGTAATTATAATAGGGAAACGTAATGCTTACAAAGTAATTGAAAAAGAAAAGCTAAATTTAAGATATGATTATTTTTATGATATGCTTATTTTCTTGGGTCTTTCAATTTTGTCTTTATTTTTTGCATTTATGCTAAGAATTGAAGATAAGAAAAAAGGTTACGGTTTAGAGTTGCCAAATATAAAAAAATAAGAACAATAAAAATTTAAAAAACCGCTTGTTTGTTGTAAGCGGTTTTTTATTTTTGTATGGTTTTTATAAAAGATCCTTTAGCTCAGTTGGTTTAGAGCACTTGCTTGACAGGCAAGGGGTCGGCAGTTCAAATCTGCCAAGGATCACTTTTAAAATCAAAGACTTGCATTAATTTGTAAACCTTTTTTATTTCCATTTGCACACGATTTGC